>NZ_NIBE01000045.1:206803-213254 GCF_002205115.1 Pseudomonas sp. DrBHI1 | reverse complement strand
GCGCACCATCCTGGCCGCGCTGGGTGAAGCCGAACAGGTCCCGGAGGAAAGCCACGCCCTGTTCCTCGAGCGCTTCGACGAGCTGCTCACCCTGCTGCCGCAGGACCCGCTGCAAAGCCAGTACCTGGGCCAGGACCTGATCTGCCAGGTGATCCAGCGCTATCCCCAGATCGCCCATCTGGTACCGCGTGATCTGCTGTGGTTCTTTGGTGGGGATTGCTTGCATTTCATGCCGGATGACGAGCTGGAGCTTTACCAGACGCTGGAAGAGCGACGCTACGAGGCAGAGCAGAACGGCGAAGCGTTTGATTGGCACCAAGAAAAGCAACTGCTAGCCAAGCCTGCTCAGGGTGATATTCACTGATGTAGATGCATCCCGGCCCCATTTGGGCCGGGAACCCCAATCACCTGAGCGGGACAAGTGAATTCACTCCGCCAAATCACGATCTAGCAAATCAGGGGGAATCCTAGCCTTACCCCCGAAAAAATGATGCGCCGAAGAACATAAGAACTCTGCTTCCAGTCGAAGTCGTTCTACCTGAGAAGGGGGCTGCTGCCCTTTACTTTCTTCATAACGCCTCCACGCATCGACCGCCCGTTTACATATCTCCAGCTGGACTTCCAAATCCGTCTTTTCGATCGTCACGGTCATTGCTCCTTCCTTGTTCAAGGCAGAATGGAGTGAGATCAGGCGCGCCCAACATTCTCCCCCGACAGAGTAATAACTGATGGTATGAGTACGAACATCGGGCACGTAACGAGTAGCGCCATGCCGTTGTACGCCCTCAGACGACATTCGCCAACTAGCAAAATTGATAGGTGTGCTGAGCCAGCTCGCCCCAAAAACCAACCACGCGAGCAAAAAAAACGCCACTTCAAACGAAGTGGCGTTTTCAATGTGGAGCGGGAAACGAGACTCGAACTCGCGACCCCGACCTTGGCAAGGTCGTGCTCTACCAACTGAGCTATTCCCGCAGGGTGAAGCTTTACCGCATGTGGCCTGAAGCGCCTTGACGACCTTCAGCACCGGCACCGTCGGAACGATGCGTCAAAACTGGAGCGGGAAACGAGACTCGAACTCGCGACCCCGACCTTGGCAAGGTCGTGCTCTACCAACTGAGCTATTCCCGCAAATATGGCGTCCCCTAGGGGACTCGAACCCCTGTTACCGCCGTGAAAGGGCGGTGTCCTAGGCCACTAGACGAAGGGGACTAAGCCGACGCTTTTCAGCGCACCAGAACATGAACCTCACGATTCAGCCTGGATTTTCTTTTCCTGCCCTGCCGAAGCAGTGCCGGAGAAACTGGAGCGGGAAACGAGACTCGAACTCGCGACCCCGACCTTGGCAAGGTCGTGCTCTACCAACTGAGCTATTCCCGCAATATGGCGTCCCCTAGGGGACTCGAACCCCTGTTACCGCCGTGAAAGGGCGGTGTCCTAGGCCACTAGACGAAGGGGACACACTGCTCGCATTACCTATTAAAGTACTGCTTGCTTTCACTCCCTGCCGCGTTTCGCTGTGTGCTTTACGCTGCAAGTGGCGCGCATTCTATGGATGCCTTGGAAGGTCGTCAACCCCTTTGTAGAAATTTATTTAAATCAATGACTTCCCGTCGTCATGGGTGGTGGTGCAGGATGCGTCCGGGGATTGGCGTTGCTTTTCTGACGTTGGCTCGGCAAGCTCGTAGCGATGTGCCACTATCTGTAGGTTTTGGATGATGGGCCGATACATACAAGCAAGGCTTGAGGGCCTGATCGCAGGGCTAGCCCGCTCCCACGAATGCTTCATGGATTCAAGGGCGAGCAGGACTGTCCGCCAGGCTGCACTGTTCGCTTTCGGGCGGACTCACTACACTCTCGATAGATGCAAAACTTCTTCATGAGGCGTTAACGGTGACACCACTTCTGATCACCCTGCTTATCGTTGCGGGTATCGCGCTGCTGATCGTGATCGGCTACCTCAACAATGTGGTCGAGAACGGCAAGCTCGAGCGCGCACGGCTCAAGGTCGAGCTGGCCGACCGCCTGCGCCGTTGCGGCGAAATCACCGAGACCTTCCCCGGGCAATTCATGACGCCCGCGCTCAAACTGCTGCTGACCCGCCTCGAACTGAACCTCAACCAGCGCCAGCTGGCCCTGGACAAGCACAGTGGCGACCTCAAGGCACGCATCGCCGAGCTGGAAGGGCTGATCGCCCAAGGCGAGAGGATACCGGTCAGTAACCCACCCTCGCCCATCCAGACCGAGGTAAAGGCCAAGGACGTGCGCTTTTTGCTGGAACTGCTGCACAACCAGATCGTGCGTGCCACTCAGGAAGGTTTCCTGGCGACCAACGAAGGCAAGTATTGGGTCAAGGAAATCCGTCATATCCTCGTGCTGCTGCATATCGAGTTCTTCAACAACCTCGGCCAGCAGGCCCTGCAGCAGAACCAGCCAGGCCAGGCGCGCCTGGCCTTCGAGCGTGGCGTGCAGTACCTGCGCAAGCAGCCTGAGCCCAAGCAGTATGAAGAGCAGTTGACCTACCTTGAGAAACTGCTGAACCGGGCCAATGCCCAGGTGCTGGACCAGATGGAACCGGCGGAGAATGAACAGAACGCGCTGACCCAAGGGCTCAAGACCGACGAGGATGAGACCTGGAAGAAGAAGGTCATCTACGACTGACAGCGCTGGCTCTATCGCGGGGCAAGCCCGCTCCCACGACCCAAAAGAAAGGGGCCTTCGCAGGCCCCTTCTTCATTTCAGCAATCGGTCAACGCGAGGAACACCTCGACCAACCGCTCCAGCCCTGCCTGGTCGGCCTCGCTGAAGCGCGCCAGCTTCGGGCTGTCCAGGTCGAGCACGCCGATCAGCCTTCCGGCCTTGACCAACGGAATTACCAGTTCGCTGTTGGACGCGCTATCACAGGCGATATGCCCGGGAAACGCGTGCACGTCCTCGACCCGCTGGGTCGTGCGGGTGGCCGCCGCGGCGCCGCATACGCCCCGACCGAACGGGATGCGCACGCATGCAACCTGACCCTGGAACGGGCCGAGCACCAGCGCTTCGTTGCGGTTGATATAGAAGCCCGCCCAGTTCAGGTCCTCTACCTGGTTGTAGAGAAACGCCGAGAACTGCGCGGCGTTGGCGATGAAGTCGCGCTCGTCGGCGAACAGCGCCTGCACTTGCGCGGCCAGCAAGTCGTAGCCATCGAGGCCTTGGCCACTGGCGTTGAGGTCGATCATTTATTTCTGCTCCAGCAATTGCAGCCCGACCCAGTAGCGGGCGAACTGATAGGCACAACGGCCATTACGGTTACCGCGGCCGGTGGCCCAGCGCACGGCGAGGATGTCGAGCGCTTCGCTGCGCTGCCACTGCAGCCCGGCCGGGCGCGCCAGCTGGCCGATCCAGTGCTCGACCACGTTGAGGAAGTGCTCCTGGCTGAACGGGTAGAACGACAGCCACAGGCCGAAGCGGTCGGACAGGGCGATCTTGTCCTCCACCGCTTCGTTGGGGTGCAGCTCGCCGTCGACCATCTTCCAGTTCTCGTTGTCGCTCTGTTTCTCCGGCACCAGGTGGCGGCGGTTGGAGGTGGCGTATAGCAGCACGTTGTCCGGGGCCTGTTCCAGTGAGCCGTCGAGCACGCTCTTGAGCACCCGGTAATCGCCCTCCCCGGCTTCGAACGACAGGTCGTCGCAAAACAGGATGAAGCGTTGTTCACGTTTTTGCAGTTGCTCGACTACCCGTGGCAGGTCGGCCAGGTGGTCGCGCTCGATTTCAATCAGGCGCAGGCCCTGGCCCGCATGCTCGGCCAACAGCGCCCGCACCAGCGACGACTTGCCGGTGCCGCGCGAGCCCCACAGCAGGGCGTGGTTGGCCGGCATGCCGTTGATGAACTGGTGGGTATTGCGGCCCAGCTGTTCGCGCTGCTGGTCGACACCGATCAGGTCGGACAGGCGGATGTCGAGGCTGACCTCCAGTGGCATCAGGTAGCCGCTGCGGCCGTCGCGTTGCCAGCGGGCCGCCAGGGTACGGGTCCAGTCGATGTCCGGGCGTGGGGCCGGCAGCAGGGGTTCGAGGCGGGCGAGGACGGATTCTGCGCGGTCGAGAAAAGCATTGAGACGGGCGTCCATGACGACTCCTATTGATTTCAGTTTTTTGGGGCCGCAGCGGCCCTTAATCGACGATCAACTGAAATGAACAGACAGACCCGCCAGCAGCCAGGGCTGATCGGCTATGCTTGCGCAGCGCACGGAGCAAGTAACCGGCTTGGGACCCATGGATATCAAGTTCACCAATCGCCTGTCATACAAGCAAGCCCGGTTGACAGTCCTGGTCGGCTTCATCCTGGGAACATTGCTCAGTCTCATCCAGATCGGCATCGATTATGCCAGCGAAGACGCGTCCATCAACCGTGAAATTCAGGCACTGCTGAAGATCAGCCACGACACGGCCTCGCGCATCGCCTACAACATCGACACGGAACTGGCCCAGGAGCTGACCGGCGGCCTGCTGAAATCGCCGGCGCTGATCCGCGCGCGGCTGATCGACAACAACGACACGGTGCTGGCCGATGTGCAGCGCCCCAGCATGGAAAGCCGCTACCGGGCGCTGTCGGACTTCCTGTTCGGCGAGCAGCGCCAGTTCCAGGACCGGCTGTTCCTCGCCCATATGCCCGATGAATACCTGGGCACCCTTTACCTGGATGTCGACACCTACACCTTCGGCGCACGCTTCCTCGACCGCGCCGGGGTCACCCTGGTCAACGGTTTCGCCCGCAGCCTGGTGCTTACCGGCATCCTCCTGGGGCTGTTCTACCTGATGCTGACCAAGCCACTGGTGACGGTGATCGGCGCGCTCAGCGGCAACGATGCACGCACGCCCAGGCAGAACCGGGTGGACTGCCCCAAGGGCCACGAGAACGACGAGATCGGCGTGCTGGTGCGGGTCGCCAACCAGCAGTTCGTCAGCATGGCCACCGAGATCCAGCAGCGGCGCACCGCCGAGAACCGCCTGACCCAGTACCTCAACGAGCTGGAAGACATCGTCTCGGCACGCACCAACGAGCTCAAGGCCAGCAACAGCCGCCTGAGCCTGTCCAACCAGGAGCTGGACGAGGCGCGCCAGCGCGCCCTGGACATGGCCCAGGCGCGCGCCGCCTTCCTGGCCAACATGAGCCACGAGATCCGCACCCCGCTCAACGGCATGCTGGGCATGATCGCCCTGGCCCTGGACAGCGGCCTGGCGCCCGAGCAGCGCCAGCAGCTGTCGATCGCCCACGACTCGGGCAAGGTGCTGGTGGAGTTGCTCAACGATATCCTCGACCTGTCCAAGTTCGATGCCGGCCAGCTGGAACTGGAGCGCATTCCGTTCGACCTCGGCGCGATGGTCGAAGACACCGCCAACCTGCTGTCGCAAAATGCCGCGCCCAGTGTCGAGCTGACCTGCCTGGTCGCCCCGGACTTCCCAAGCACGGTGCTGGGTGACCCGACCCGGGTGCGGCAGATCGTCAGCAACCTGTTGTCCAACGCCCTCAAGTTCACCCGTTTCGGCCGCGTCGACGTGCGCCTGAGCAGCATCGTCGGCGGCGTCCGCCTGGAGGTGAGCGACACCGGCATCGGCATCCCCGAGGAAGCCCAGGCGCGGATCTTCCAGCCGTTCACCCAGGCCGGCGCCGGCATCACCCGCCAGTATGGCGGCACCGGCCTGGGCCTGGCCCTGACCCGCAACCTGTGCCAGGCCATGCAGGGGCATCTGCATATCCATTCCGAAACCGGCTTCGGCAGCCGCTTCAGCGCCGACCTGCCGCTACCGGCGCACACCGCGGCGATCCCGCCGGCGCCGCTGAGCGGGCGGGTGGTGGCCCTGGGCAACCCCGGCAGCGGCCTGGCCGAGCTGCTGCAGGGGCTGCTGCCACGCTGGGGGCTGGAATACGCGCGCCACGAGAACGCCAGCGAACTGACAGGCACGGCCGTCGACCTGCTGATCACCGACGATCTGGACCACGTGCTCGACCTGCGCCCGGCCATCGAGGCGCCAATCCTGCTGGTGACCGCCTACGGCAATTTCCTGCCCGCCGAGCAGGCCGAGCAGCTGGCGCCCCTGCAACAACTGGCCCGCCCCCTGGCGCGCAACGCTCTGTACCAGACCCTGCGCCGCACCTTGCAGGGCGAGCCCAACGCGCCCCTGCCCCACGAGGTGCCGGCCTCGCGCGAGCTAAGGGCGCGTATCCTGCTGGTGGAGGACAACCCGGTGAACCAGCTGGTGGCCAAGGGCATGCTGGGCAAGCTCGGCTGCCAGGTGCAGGTGGCCGCCCACGGCCAGGAGGCCCTGGACAGCCTGGAGCAAGGCAGCTTCGACCTGGTGCTGATGGACTGCAACATGCCGGTGATGGATGGCTACGAGGCCAGCCGGCGCATCCGCCAGAGCAGCCGCTGGCCAGAGCTGCCGATCGTCGCGCTGACCGCCAACGCCA
>NZ_NIBE01000045.1:97385-206772 GCF_002205115.1 Pseudomonas sp. DrBHI1 | reverse complement strand
CGATCAGCGGTTGAGCAGCGGCTCGATCGCCGACTTCAGCGCCTCGGGCTTGGTGGTCGGGGCAAAGCGGCTGACCTTGCCGGTGCGCGGATCGACCAGGAACTTGGTGAAGTTCCACTTGATCTTCTGCGTGCCCAGCACGCCCGGCGCGCGGCGCTTAAGCTCGGCGAACAGCGGGTGGGCACCGGGGCCGTTGACCTCGATCTTGCGAAACAGCGGGAAACTCACGCCGAAGTTGAGCTCGCAGAACTGCGCGATCTCGCGGGCATCGCCCGGTTCCTGCTTGCCGAACTGGTTGCAGGGAAAGCCCAGCACCACCAGGCCCTGGTCGCGGTAGTCCTGCCACAGGCGTTCGAGGCCCTTGTACTGCGGGGTGAAACCGCACTGGCTGGCGGTGTTGACCACCAGCAGCGCCTTGCCGGCGAAGTCGCCCAGCACTTTCTGTTCGCCACCGAGGGTGACGCAGGGGATGTCCAGCAGCGCATCGGCCATGTTCGCTCTCCGTCAATCGCGTGGCTTGAGGTCCAGGCACACCGAGTTGATGCAGTAGCGTAGCCCGGTCGGCGGCGGGCCGTCGGGAAATACATGGCCCAGGTGGGCGTCGCACCGGGCGCAGGTGACTTCGGTGCGGATCATGCCGTGGGAGGTGTCGCGGATCTCGATCATCGCGGCCTCCTGAATCGGCTCGTAAAAGCTCGGCCAGCCGCAGCCGGAATCGAACTTGGCCTTGGCGTCGAACAGCGGCAGGTCACAGCAGATGCAGTGGTAGATGCCGTCGCCGCGCTCGCTGTTGTACTTGCCGCTGAACGGACGCTCGGTGCCCTTGAGCCGGCACACCTGGTACTGGGCCGGATCGAGCATGGCGCGCCATTCGTCCAGGGTTTTGTCGATCTTTTGCATGATGGAACCTCGGCAGGCTGATTTTCACCTCGCACCGGCTTTTCCCTGGCGCGGGTGGCACGTATATTAGTTGGCTTCGTGTGCAAGGCAGCCAGTCTGGCACCCGCTTCCCGCCCTTTCAAACCTTTCGAGCAAGGGCGGCGCGTATTCTCACTCGGGATCTCATCATGCAGTTCAGCAAATCGAACAAGCTCGCCAATGTCTGCTACGACATTCGCGGCCCAGTGCTCAAGCACGCCAAACGCCTGGAAGAGGAAGGCCATCGCATCCTCAAGCTGAACATCGGCAACCCGGCGCCGTTTGGTTTCGAGGCGCCGGACGAGATCCTCCAGGACGTCATCCGCAACCTGCCCACCGCCCAGGGCTACAGCGACTCCAAGGGCCTGTTCAGCGCACGCAAGGCGGTGATGCAGTATTGCCAGCAGAAGGAAATCGAAGGCGTCACCATCGAGGACATCTACCTGGGCAACGGTGTGTCCGAACTGATCGTGATGTCGATGCAGGCGCTGCTCAACAATGGCGACGAGGTGCTGATCCCGGCGCCTGACTACCCGCTGTGGACCGCCGCGGTGAGCCTGGCCGGCGGCAAACCGGTGCACTACCTGTGCGACGAGCAGGCCGACTGGTTCCCGGACCTGGACGACATCAAGGCCAAGATCACCCCGAACACCAAGGCCCTGGTGATCATCAATCCGAACAACCCGACGGGCGCGGTGTACTCCAGGGAGCTGCTGCTGGGCATGCTGGAGCTGGCGCGCCAGCACAACCTGGTGGTGTTCTCCGACGAGATCTACGACAAGATCCTCTATGACGAGGCCGTGCACATCAGCACAGCGTCCCTGGCTCCGGACCTGCTGTGCCTGACCTTCAACGGCTTGTCCAAGTCGTACCGGGTGGCGGGCTTCCGCTCCGGCTGGCTGATCATCTCCGGGCCCAAGCATCACGCCCAGAGCTACATCGAAGGCATCGACATGCTGGCCAACATGCGCCTGTGCGCCAACGTGCCGGCCCAGCACGCGATCCAGACTGCCCTGGGCGGCTACCAGAGCATCAACGACCTGGTGCTGCCACCGGGCCGCTTGCTCGAGCAGCGCAACCGCACCTACGAGCTGCTCAATGCCATCCCCGGGGTAAGCTGCGTCAAGCCGATGGGCGCGCTGTACGCGTTCCCGAAGATCGACCCGAAGGTCTGCCCGATCTTCAACGACGAGAAGTTCGTGCTTGACCTGCTGCTGTCGGAAAAGCTGCTGATCGTCCAGGGCACGGCGTTCAACTGGCCGTGGCCGGACCACTTCCGCGTGGTGACGCTGCCACGGGTGGATGACCTGGAACAGGCCATTGGCCGGATCGGTAACTTCCTGCGGACCTATTCGCAGTAACACGGCCCCGAGGTAGGAGCGAGCCTTGCCGAGGCGTCGGGCCGGCCGCTCCTACCCCCTTACATCCTGCAACGCTCTATCCCACAGCCCTCTCGGCATCCTCTGCCATACTCCTCGCGTACACAGTTTGAAATAGTCGCCCGGTTGAATAGCCGCGCCCTCCCCCTTATATACCCCGCAGTACGCAACGAACTTATCCGTCAGGAGAACGTAACAACCATGATGCGCATTCTGTTGTTTGTAGCCACCAACCTCGCGGTGGTGCTGGTTGCAAGCATTACCCTGAGCCTGTTCGGCTTCAACGGGTTCATGGCGGCCAACGGGGTTGACCTCAACCTCGGCCAGCTGCTGGTCTTCTGCGCCGTGTTCGGTTTCGCTGGCTCGCTCGTCTCGCTGTTCATCTCCAAGTGGATGGCAAAGATGACCACCGGCACCCAGATCATCACCCAGCCCCGCACCCGCCACGAACAATGGCTGCTGCAGACCGTCGAGGAGCTGTCCCGCGAGGCCGGCATCAAGATGCCCGAGGTGGGTATCTTCCCGGCCTACGAGGCCAACGCCTTCGCCACCGGCTGGAACCGCAACGACGCGCTGGTCGCCGTTTCCCAGGGCCTGCTGGAGCGCTTCTCGCCCGATGAGGTGCGCGCGGTGCTGGCCCACGAGATCGGCCACGTGGCCAACGGCGACATGGTCACCATGGCGCTGGTGCAGGGCGTGGTGAACACCTTCGTGATGTTCTTCGCCCGCATCATCGGCAACTTCGTCGACCGGGTGATCTTCAAGAACGAAGAAGGCCACGGCATCGCCTACTTCATCGCGACCATCGTCGCCGAGCTGGTACTGGGCATCCTCGCCAGCATCATCGTCATGTGGTACTCGCGTCGCCGCGAGTTCCGCGCCGACGAAGCCGGCGCCCACCTGGCCGGCACCGGTGCAATGATCGGCGCGCTGCAGCGTCTGCGCTCGGAACAGGGCCTGCCGGTGCACATGCCCGACACCCTGAAGGCCTTCGGCATCAATGGCGGCCTCAAGCATGGCCTGGCCGGCCTGCTGATGAGCCACCCGCCGCTGGAAGACCGTATCGACGCCCTGCGCCGTCGCGGTTGATCCAGGCAGCAACAAGAAAGGGCGACTTCGGTCGCCCTTTCTATTTGCTATTTGCCATGTCGCCCTCCCCTGTGGGAGCGCCAGCTCAGCGTCTTAGCCGATAAACACGCTCCAGCAGGCTCGTCACACCGGCCTTCAAAAACTTCGGACTCTCGTCGAGAATCTCCCGCGCCTCGACCTCATCGACCCGCCACCCGACAAAACCTGCCCGCACTTCGGCGTCCGGCACCGAGAACGGCGGTCCGTCGATCAATGCCTGGTCGTACTCCAGGGTCACCAGCAGCCCCCGACAGGCCGCCGGCAACCGCTCTCCCAGCAACGCCATGTACCGCTCGCGCATCGCCACCGGCAAGGCGATCAGCGCCGCCCGGTCATACACCCCCACGCAATCCGCCAGATCCTCGGCACGCAGGGCGAACACATCCCCGCACCACAGTTCCACCTCGTCGCTGCGCCACACCTCGAAGGCACCGTGCCGGGAAATTTGCGCCACCAAGCCATGCTCGGTGAAGAAGTCCGCCACCGCCCTGCGCGACAGCTCCACCCCCAGCACCCGATAACCTTGGGCGGCCAGCCAGAGCAGGTCCAGGCTCTTGCCGCACAGCGGCACCAGCACCCGCGACCCCGGGGCCAACCCCAAGGTCGGCCAGTGCGCCTGCAGATATGGATTCACCTGCGGTTGGTGAAAGCCAATCTGGTTGTCCGCCCACCGCTTGTGCCAGAACGCTGGCTCCATGATCCCTCCCGGTTTTTCGATAAAAGACTGTGAAAACTTATATTGGATCTTGATCGAAGGCTGATCGAAGATGGCTGCATCTTACCTGCCAGGACCCCGCCATGCTGCCCAGCCTGTTCATCTCCCACGGATCGCCCATGCTCGCCCTGCAACCCGGCGCCAGCGGCCCGGCCCTGGCCACGCTGGCCCGCACCTTGCCCCGCCCGAAAGCGATCGTGGTGGTGTCGGCGCACTGGGAGACCCGCGAACTGCTGGTGATGGGCAACCCGCAGCCGCAGACCTGGCATGACTTCCATGGTTTTCCGCCGGCGCTGTATGCGGTGCAGTACCCGGCACCCGGCGAACCGGCACTGGCCAGGCGGTTGTCCGAACTTCTGGGGGCCCGACTGGATGAGCAGCGGCCCTTCGACCATGGTGCCTGGGTGCCGCTTTCACTGATGTATCCCGAGGCGGATATTCCAGTGGTTCAGGTGTCGCTACCCAGCCAGGCCGGTCCCGATCTGCAACTGAAAATTGGCCAGGCGCTGTCGGCACTGCGCGAGGAAGGCATCCTGCTGATCGGCTCGGGCAGTATCACCCATAACCTGGGCGAGCTTGACTGGCACGCCGGGCCGGATGCGGTCGAGCCCTGGGCGCTGGCGTTTCGTGACTGGGTGGTGGATCGGTTGAGTGCCGGGGATGAGACGGGGCTTGTGGATTATCGGCGGCAGGCGCCGTTTGCGGTGCGCAACCATCCCAGTGATGAACACCTTTTGCCGTTGTTCTTTGCCATAGGGGCTGGCGGGCGATTTGGCATCGTGCACCAGGGGTTTACGCTGGGGGCGCTGGGGATGGATATCTATCGGTTCGATTGAAGGGCCTCTCGCGGGGCAAGCCCGCTCCCACGCACCTCCCGCCTATGTTAGACCTGCAAAAAAAATCCCCGGCCAAGCAGCCGGGGATTTTTTATTGCAGCGCCAAGATCAATCTTCGCGGTAGCGACGCAGCTTCAATTGCTTGCCGGCAACGCGGGTGTCCTTGAGCTTGGTCAGCAGGCGCTCGAGGCCGTCTTCCGGCAGCTCGATCAGACTGAAGCTGTCACGCACCTGGATGCGACCGATGGCGTCACGCGCCAGGCCACCCTCGTTGAGGATCGCGCCCAGCAGGTTCTTGGCGGCGATGCCGTCACGGGCACCCAAGGCGGTACGGCAACGCACGCGGCCTTCGGCCAGCGGCATCGGCGCGCGGCGCTCGCGCTCACCACGGTCCGGACGCTCGCCGCGCTCGGTGCGCTCACCACGCTCACGCGGGGTGTAGGTCGGCACCAGCGGCTGCTCGCGCTCCACCGAAGCCAGGTCCAGCGCCTGGCCGTTGGTGGCCTTGCGCAGCAGCGCCGCGGCCAGGGCACGCGGGGTGCAGCCCAGGTCGGCGGTCAGGCGGTCGAACAATTCGCCGTGGCTGGCCTCGGACTCGGCCACCAGCGGCGCCAGGCTCTTGGTCAGCTTCTTGATGCGCGCATCCAGCACGGCTTGCGGGTTAGGCAGGCGGGCTTCGGCGACTTTCTGGCCGGTGACACGCTCGATCACCTGCAGCATGCGACGCTCACGCGGGGTGACCAGCAGCAGCGCACGGCCATCGCGACCGGCACGGCCGGTACGGCCGATACGGTGCACGTAGGACTCCGGATCGTACGGCATGTCGACGTTGAACACGTGGGTGATACGCGGTACGTCCAGGCCACGGGCAGCGACGTCGGTGGCGACGACGATGTCCAGGCGGCCATCCTTGAGCGAGTCGATCACGCGCTCACGCTGGTTCTGGGCGATGTCGCCGTTCAGCGCGGCAGCCTTGTAGCCTTTGGCTTCCAGGGCGGCGGCCAAGTCCAGGGTAGCCTGCTTGGTGCGCACGAAGGCGATCAGCGCATCGAACTCTTCCACTTCCAGCAGGCGCAGCACGGCCGGGATCTTCTGGTCGGCGTGGACCATCAGGTGGGCCTGCTCGATCGCGGTCACGGTCTGGGTCTTGCTCTGGATCTTGACGTGCTTCGGCTCGCGCAGGTGGCGCTCGGCGATGGCACGGATCGAGGCCGGCAGGGTGGCGGAGAACAGCACGGTCTGGCGGGTGGCAGGGATGGCATCGAAGATCACTTCGAGGTCATCCATGAAGCCCAGCTTGAGCATTTCGTCGGCTTCGTCGAGCACCAGGTACTGGACGGTGGACAGGACTTTCTCGTCGCGGCGCAGGTGGTCGCACAGGCGGCCCGGGGTGGCGACGACGATCTGTGCGCCATTGCGAATGGCACGCAGCTGTGGGCCCATCGGGGCACCACCGTACACGGCCACCACGTTAACGCCCGGCATCTGCTTGGCGTAGGTTTCGAAAGCGGTGGCTACTTGCAGCGCCAACTCACGGGTTGGCGCCAGGATCAGGGCTTGCGGTTCGCGCTTGCTCACGTCGATCTTGTTGAGGATCGGCAGGGCGAAGGCAGCGGTCTTGCCGGTGCCAGTCTGCGCCTGGCCGATCATGTCGTGACCGGCGAGGATGATCGGGATCGACTGTTGCTGGATGGCCGACGGCTCTTCATAGCCGGTGGCCAGGACGGCAGCAACGATGTTCGGATTGAGTTCGAGAGCGGCGAATCCGCCGGTTTCCTGGGTCATGGGTCTGCCTCTAGGTGCATCCGCAAAGACCCATGCTCCAAAGCTGCACATGCCTTGAAAGACCAAACGGTCACCCAGGCAGCTTTGGCGGCGGGGATTTGCGAAAACGATTGAAATAGGAACGTCTTGGGGAGGTCCGCCTAGCGGACGCGCAGCCGAAGCTGGATTCGGAGGATTTGCACCACCTGATTTTGAGGTCCGCTAAAAGACCGGCGCGTACTATACCCGAAATAGCCGTGAGTTGTGAGAAATATTTCGAAGATCCAGACTCACATTGGATCCAGGCTGAATCGTTTCCCTGCAGACGCGTACATCCGGATCAGGTCGCCGGACGGATGGCCTTGATCAGGTACTCCAGCGAATAGCCCAAACGTGGCGCCAGCGCGGCGGCCCGCGCCCGCACGGCATCGATGTCCAGCGTCTGCTCAAGGTCCGCCGGCACCAGCAGGATCACGTTGCCCTCCTTCACCGGCAGCTCCCAGTAATGCCGGTGATACAACCCACGCAACAAGGCCGCGCCCAACGGCTTGCCGTCGTCCCCGGCCCACTGGTTGATCACCAGCCAGCCATCGGGGTTGAGCTGCTTCTGGCAGTTCTCAAGGAAACCCCAGGCCAGATGGCCGACGCCGGGGCCATAGTCGGTATACAGGTCGACAAACAGCAGGTCGGCCTTCTCCGCGCTGGACAGCAGTTCGAGGGCGTCGCCCACCCGCACATACAGCCTCGGGTCGTCGTCCAGGCCCATGTACTCCATGGCCAGACGCGGCACATCAGGGCGCAGCTCGATGGCCTCGACATCCTCCAGCGGCAGGAACTTCAGGCACGCCTGGGTCAGGGTGCCGGCGCCAAGGCCGAGGAACAGCGCGCTCTCCGGCTGCCCGTGGCACAGCGCGCCGACCAGCATGGCGCGGGTGTAGTCGTACTCCAGCCAGCTGGGGTCGGCGGTGAAGGTGCAGCTCTGCTCGATGGCGTCGCCGAACTCGAGGAAGCGATAGTCATCCACCTCGTAGACGCTGATGACGCCAAAGGCGTCCTCGACCCGTGCCAGCAGCCGCTCTTCCCGCTCCGTCGCCATCCCTACCACCTGCCCGCGCAAAAGGCCCATTGTCCGCCAATGCCGGTGGTGCAACAAGCACACCCGGGCGTACCATGACCGGCAGGCCTTAACGACACTTATGGATAGAGCTTGCAATGACCCGACAATGGACCCCTGACAGCTGGCGCGCCCTGCCGATCCAGCAGCAACCGATCTACCCCGACGCCGCACACCTGCTCAAGGTGGAGCAGACTTTGGCCAGCTACCCGCCGCTGGTGTTCGCCGGCGAAGCCCGCGAGCTGCGCCGGCAGTTCGCCGAGGTGACCCAGGGCCGGGCGTTCCTGCTGCAGGGCGGCGACTGCGCCGAGAGCTTCGCCGAGTTCTCCGCGGCGAAGATCCGCGACACCTTCAAGGTGCTGCTGCAGATGGCCATTGTCATGACCTTTGCCGCCGGCTGCCCGGTGGTCAAGGTCGGGCGAATGGCCGGCCAGTTCGCCAAGCCGCGCTCGGCCAACGACGAGACCATCGGCGACATCACCCTGCCCGCCTACCGCGGCGACATCGTCAACGGCATCGGCTTCGACGAAAAAAGTCGCGTCCCCGACCCCGAGCGCCTGCTGCAGGCCTACCACCAGGCCACCGCCAGCCTCAACCTGCTGCGCGCCTTCGCCCAAGGCGGCTTTGCCGACCTGCACCAGGTGCACAAGTGGAACCTGGACTTCATCGCCAACTCGGCGCTGGCCGACAAGTACCACCAGTTGGCCAACCGCATCGACGAGACCCTGGCCTTCATGCGCGCCTGCGGCCTGGACACCGCGCCGCAACTGCGTGAAACCAGCTTCTTCACCGCCCACGAAGCGTTGCTGCTCAACTACGAGGAAGCCTTCGTGCGCAGCGACAGCCTGACCGGCGACTACTACGACTGCTCGGCGCACATGCTGTGGATCGGCGACCGCACGCGCCAGCTCGACGGCGCCCATGTCGAGTTCCTGCGCGGCGTGCACAACCCGATCGGGGTCAAGGTCGGCCCGAGCATGAACCCCGAGGAGCTGATCCGCCTGATCGACGTGCTCAACCCGGACAACGACCCGGGCCGCCTGAACCTGATCGTGCGCATGGGCGCCGGCAAGGTCGGCGACCACCTGCCGGGGCTGATCCGCACCGTGCAGCGCGAGGGGCGCGAAGTGCTGTGGAGCTCCGATCCGATGCACGGCAACACCATCAAGGCCAGCAGCGGCTACAAGACCCGCGATTTCGCGCAGATCCTCGACGAGGTCAAGCAGTTCTTCCAGGTGCACCAGGCCGAGGGCAGCCACGCCGGCGGTATCCACATCGAGATGACCGGGCAGAACGTCACCGAGTGCATCGGCGGCGCCCGGCCGATCACCGAAGATGCACTGTCCGACCGCTATCACACCCACTGCGACCCGCGGATGAACGCCGACCAATCGCTGGAGCTGGCGTTCCTGATCGCCGAAACCCTCAAGCAGGTACGCCGCTGAGCAACGCCTGACGCAGCCGGCTGCCCTCGGCGCGGGGGCAGTTGAGCTGCACCCTCTCCAGCCCCAGCCAGGCGGCTAGCCGCTGCAAGTTGGCCGCCAGCGCCAGATACCCTTCCCCGTCCAGCCCTGCCGGTTCCTCGTGCACTGCATGCACCGCCAACCGCCCGTGGGCGCGCTCGGCGCGCAGATCCACCCGCGCGGCAATGCGCTCCCGATAAAGAAACGGCAGCACGTAGTAGCCGTACACCCGCTCGTGCGCCGGGGTGTAGATCTCAAGGCGGTAGCGGAAGTCGAACAGGCGCTCGGTACGCTCACGCGCCCAGACCAGTGAATCAAAAGGCGAGAGCAAGGCGCTGGCTTCGATGCGCCGGGGAACCCGTGGCACGCCCGCGACATAGGCTGGTTGTTTCCAACCCTGCACCGTGCAGGCCTGCAGGCGCCCGTCCTCGACCAATACGGCCAGGGCGGCCTTGCTCTGCTGCGGCGAGAGGCGAAAGTAATCACGCAGGTCCTGTTCGGAGGCCACGCCCAGGGCAACCGCGGCGTGCAGCAGCAAGCCCTGGTGCGCTTCGGCCTCGTTGGGTTGGGCCTGCTCTAGGAGGGTCGCCGGCAGCACCCGCTCGGGCAGGTCGTACAGGCGCTCGAACCCGCGACGCCCGGCCACGGTGACCTCGCCGGCGGCGAACAGCCATTCCAGCGCATGCTTTTCTTCGCTCCAGTCCCACAAGGGGCCGGCGCGCTCCTCGCGGGTGGACAGGCTGCCCGCGCCCAGCGCGCCCTGGTCGCGAACCGCCGCCAGTACCCGCTCGATCACCTCGCGCCGCTCGCGGCCGAACGCGGCCAGTTGCCGGTAGATGCCCTTGCCGTCGGCGGCATGGGCCATGCGCCAGCGCATCAGCGGGTACAACGCCAGCGGCAGCAACGATGCTTCATGGCCCCAGTATTCAAACAACCGGCGCTGGCGGCGCTGGCCCCAGGCGAGCTGGTCGAGCAGGTCGCGCGGATAGTCGCCCAGGCGCGAGAACAGCGGCAGGTAGTGGGAGCGCACCAGGGCATTGACCGAGTCGATCTGCACCACGCCCAGGCGCTGGAACATGCGTGTGAGACTGGCAAGGGTCGGCGGGCCGCCGGGCGACTTGCCGAAGCCCTGGGCAGACAAGGCCAGGCGGCGGGCCTGGGCGAGGGACAGGCTGAGGGACATGCAGTGGGCTCCGTCTGATGTTCAGACAGTAAAGACGCAATCGCCGGACAGGTTTGTCCGGCGATTGTAGCCCTCTTCATTTACGCAGCGGGTCTCCCCAGAAATGCCGGTCGGCCTCCTGCTGGATATCGGCCCGCGACAACCCCAGGTCGTGCAGCGTGGCATCGCTCAGGCGCGCCAGTTCATCGCGCTGGCGGTGCAGTTCGTACCAGCGCAGCAGCCGCCCGCCGACATCGTGCAACAGGTGGCCGAGGGTAGACCCAGGCTGGTGAGCAACGTTGAAATGACCTTTCATCTTGACGCCCTCCGTGTGGATGGCTCCAGTCTCTGCCCAGGCCTAAGATCAATCCAACGAATGTTTCTGATGCCATGCATCTCGGAGATTGATGCCATGTCCCAGTATCAGAGTCTCGACGCGGACGTGCTGCGCACCTTCGTCGCCATCGCCGAGCAAGGCGGCTTCACCCGCGCCGGCGAGGTGGTCAACCGCACCCAGTCGGCGGTGAGCATGCAGATGAAGCGCCTGGAAGAGGACATCCTGCAGCGCCAGCTGTTCGAGCGTGACGGCCGCCAGGTGCGCCTCACCGCCGAGGGCCAGGTCCTGCTGGGCTATGCCCGGCGCATCCTCAAGCTGCACGGCGAGGTGTTCAACACCCTGCGCATGCC
Organism: Pseudomonas sp. DrBHI1; assembly: GCF_002205115.1. Classification (NCBI taxonomy): domain Bacteria; kingdom Pseudomonadati; phylum Pseudomonadota; class Gammaproteobacteria; order Pseudomonadales; family Pseudomonadaceae; genus Pseudomonas; species Pseudomonas sp. DrBHI1. The sequence goes on along the minus strand of NZ_NIBE01000045.1, from coordinate 195,606 downwards.
GCACATGGTCGGCGTGGTGCGCATCGGCACCCCGGACGACTACGCCATGCGCTACCTGCCGGGCATCCTCACCCGTTTCGCCCAGGCGTACCCGCTGATCCATGTCGAGGTGCACTGCGATTCGTCCAAGCAGTTGATGCTGCGCCAGGACCTGGACCTGACCATCGTCACCCGTGAGCCGGGCAACGAAGTTGGCCAGCTGCTGCGCCAGGAGCGCCTGGTGTGGGCCGCGGCCAAAGGCTTCTACCCCCACGAGCAGCGGCCGATGCCGCTGGCGCTGTTCAACACCGACTGCTTCTGCCGCGCCTGGACCTGCAATGCCCTGGAGCGCGAGGGCATCGAGTACCGCATCGCCTACACCAGCCCGAGCCTGGCGGCGATCTTCGCCATCGTGCATGCCGGCCTGGCGGTGACCGCGCAGCTGCAGAGCCTGATCGGTGGCGACCTGCGCATCCTCGGCGCGGACGACGGCCTGCCGCAGTTGCACATGGCCAATGTGATGCTGCTGCGCAACGACCAGCAGCATTCGCCGATCACCGACTGCATGGCCGAGTACATCGTCGAAGGGTTCAAATGAAGGATGGGATCCGGGGGCCGCTTTGCGGCCCTTTCCGATCGGTCCGACGCCTCGGCAAGGCCGCTCCCACAGAGGTACGCGATCTTCTGTGGGAGCGGCCTTGCCGAGGCGTCGGACCGGTCGGAAAGGGCTGCGCAGAAGCCCCTACATACTAAAGCTCGAACCCAAGCATCACCGCACACACTACCAAAAACCCGCAGAACAGCGTGCGCAAGACCTTCTCCGGCAACGCATGGGCCAGCTTCACTCCCCAACTGATGCTCAGCAACCCACCCACGGCCAGCGGAACGCCGATGCCCCAGTCGACACTCTGGTGCATCCCGTAGGTCAACAGTGTCACCATGGTGCTCGGCGCCGCCAATGCCAGCGACAGCCCCTGGGCCACCACCTGGGTAGTGCCGAACACCGAGGTCAGGATCGGCGTGGCTACCACCGCCCCGCCCACGCCGAACAGCCCGCCCATGGTCCCGGCGAAGCTGCCCAGCACGCCCAGCCAGGGCCACGGATAACGCAGCTGGTTGCTCGGCGGTCGCACCGGCAGGAACATCCGTGCCACGTTCCAGATCGCCAGCGCCACCAGAAAACCGACGAAGTACAGACGCATCGACTGGGCATCGATGCCCACCGCCCAGATCGACCCCAGCCAGGCGAACACGAAGCTGCACAGCGACAACGGCACAGCATGGCGCAGCTCGATGCGGTTGCGCTGGTGGTAGCGCCACAGCGCCAGCAGCACGTTGGGCACCACCATCACCAGGGCGGTGCCCTGGGCCAACTGCTGGTCAAGGCCGAACAGCACGCCCAGCGCCGGAATGGCGATCAACCCGCCGCCGATGCCGAAAAGCCCACCCAAGGTGCCGAGCGCGGCCCCCAGCACGATATACATCACCCACTCGATCATCAGCGCCTCATCCGCCTGCTTTCAGAGAATGAGGGCATGCTAGCCAGTCACGGCTGGCGGGGAAACGCATAGCAGCGCACAATGGCTTTGCGTATTTCGCACAAGCACCGAGCCGCCATGAGCCCCGACATCCTCACCGAACAACTCAGCCTGTTCCTCGACGTGCTGGAAACCGGCAGTTTCTCCGCCGCCGCCCGGCGCCACCCATTGACGCCCTCCGCCGTGGCGCGGCGCATCGACAGCCTGGAAAGCGCGGTTGGCAGCCGCCTGTTCTCGCGCAGCACCCACGCCGTGCGCCCGACGCCGGCCGGCAACGCCTTCGCCGAGCGGGCCCGGCGCATCATCGAGGAGCTGCGCCTGGCGCGCGCCGAGGCGGTTTCATTGAGCAATGCCCCGGAAGGCTTGATCCGCATCGACGCACCAGCCGCCTTTGGCCGTCGCCACCTGGCCCCGGCCATCGCCGATTTCCTGGTGGCCTATCCCGGGCTCGACGTGCAGCTGCGCCTGATCGACAGCTTCGTCGACCTGCACGGCAGCCACCTGGGCGAGGTGGACCTGGTGCTGCGCGCCGGCCCCCTTGCCGACACCCGCCTGGTGGCCACGCCCTTGGCCTACATGGTGCGCATCGCCTGTGCCAGCCCCGGGTACCTGGCCAGCCGCGGGGTGCCGGCCTGCCCCAGCGAGCTACCCGGGCACGACGGCCTCGACTGGGACGGACTGGCTCCGCCGTTCGCCTGGCGCTTCGCGGTCGCCGGCCAGCCCCGCCTGTACCGCCCGGCGCGCATGCGCATGGCCGCCAACAACGCCGAGACCCTGCTGTTCGGCGCCCTGGCCGGCTTGGGCGTCGCCCACCTACCCACCTGGCTGATCAGCGACTACCTGCTGCGCGGCGAACTGCTCCCGCTGTTCTGCGACAACGGCCTGCCGGAGCCCGAGACCAGCGGCATTTATGCCCTGCGTCTGGAACATGAAACGAACTCTCGCAGCCGCTTGCTGCTCGAATTCCTCAAGAGCCGTTTCAGCCCGGTGCCGCCCTGGGACCTGGCGCTGAGAAGCGAGCTGCGCTGGCAATGAGCGCACCAAGCTTTGGCGTGCTAGATTTTAACCCTTACCGATTCCAAGGACCTGCATGAACGCCGACACCCAAGCCCCCTGCGACGCGCTGCTGCTGGACAACCAGGTCTGCTTCGCCCTGCACTCGACCTCGTTGCTGATGACCAAGGTCTACAAGCCCCTGCTGCAAGCACTGGGCCTGACCTACCCGCAGTACCTGGCCATGCTGGTCTTGTGGGAACAGGACGGCCTGACCGTGGGCGAGATCAGCCAGCGCCTGCTCACCGACCCCGGTTCGCTGACACCGCTGCTCAAGCGCCTGGAAAGCGAGGGCCTGCTCAAGCGCAGCCGCAGCCGTGAGGATGAACGGGTGGTGCTGGTGCAACTGACCGACCAGGGCCGCGCCCTGCAGGCCGAGGCCCAGCGCGTGCCGCAGTGCATCCTGAAGGCCAGCGGCCACAGTGCCGAGCAACTGCGCAAGCTGCAGGCCGACCTGCTCGCCCTGCGTGCGCAGCTGCAAGAAAACCTCTGACGTCTAAGCTGTGAGATGGCTGTTCGGATGAATGGTCAAACATTTAACTTGCGCACTAAATAATTGCGCGCTAAGTTAATCCCATACCCACTCAGCGCCGACGGCGCACAGCACCCAAGCGAGGCTCAAGATGCAAAAGGTCACTCCGCTGTACATCGCAGAAGCCACCTCCACCGGTGGTCGTGATGGTAAATCCCGCTCCAGCGACGGCAAGCTGGAAGTCAAGCTGAGCACCCCCAAGGAACTGGGTGGCGCAGGCGGTGACGGCACCAACCCCGAGCAGATGTTCGCCGCCGGCTACTCGGCCTGCTTCATCGGCGCGCTGAAGTTCGTCGCCGGCCAGGAGAAAAAGGCCCTGCCGGCGGATGCGTCGATCACCGCCAAGGTCGGCATCGGCCAGATCCCGGGCGGATTCGGCCTGGACATCGACCTGCACATCAACCTGCCGGGCCTGGCCCAGGCCGACGCCGAAGGGCTGGTGGAAAAGGCGCATAAGGTCTGCCCTTACTCCAATGCCACCCGCGGCAATGTGGATGTGCGGTTGCATGTGACTGTCTGAGGACGCCGCTGCGACTTGCCCCGCGATGAAGGCGGCACGGTTCCACAGGCACAAAAAAACCCGGCCGAGGCCGGGTTTTTCGTGCTCATCGCAAGAAGGATTACTTCTTGGAACGGCCCTTGAAGGAGCCATCGCGAGTGTCGATGTCGATCATCTCGTCGATTTCGATGAAGTCGGCAACTTGTACTTCGGTACCGTTGGCCAGCTTGGCAGGCTTCATGACCTTGCCCGAGGTGTCGCCGCGAGCAGCGTTCTCGGTGTAGACGACCTGACGGCTGATGGTGGTCGGCAGTTCTACCGAAACCACTTTCTCTTCGTACATGGTCAGGGCGCAGACGTCCTGCATGCCTTCTTCGATGTACGGCAGAACGGCGTCGATGTCCTCGGCGTTCAGTTCGTACATGGTGTAGTCGGTGGTGTCCATGAAGGTGTACGCATCACCACTGATGAAGGACAGGGTCACTTCCTTGCGGTCGAGGATCACGTCGTCCAGTTTGTCGTCGGCGAAGTAGACGGTTTCGGTCTTGTAGCCGGTCAACAGGTTCTTCAGCTTGGTCTTCATGATCGCGCTGTTGCGACCGGACTTGGTGAACTCGGCTTTCTGGACCAGCCACGGGTCGTTGTCGATCCGCAGTACGGTACCGGGTTTCAGCTCTTTACCAGTTTTCATTACGCAATATCCGAATCTGGATGGATTTATAAAAATCGAGGCCGCGTATCATAGCGAATTTCGGTAAAACTGTACCAGCGTCGTGGCAAGGTCCGGCCGAGCGGCCTGAACCGCACACCATTGGTCGGCATGCCGTTGCAGCTCCGGCAAGTGCCGCAGCACCCCGCGCCAGGCCGCGCCCATGTCGCGATCCATGTTCCAGGCCCGCCACAATTCCACCAGTACGTCGCCCGCCGCCTCCGACAGGCCCTGGCGATAATGCGCCAGGAACGCCTCGAGTTTTTCCCAATGGGCGTTCTCATCCTGTACGTAGATGTGCCAGAGCAGCGGCTTGCCCGCCCACTGCGCACGGACGAACGAGTCCTCGCCGCGCACGGCGTTGAAATCGCAGCACCAGAGCAGGCGATCGTAGTCGTCCTGGCTGACGAACGGCAGTACCTGCAACGTCAACGCGCCCTGCTGGCGGACATCGCCTACGCCGAAGCCGGGTTCGCCCAGCCAGGCGCGCAGATCGGCCAGGATGCGCCCCTCGGGCACCAGCAGATGGCTGGGCACGTCGTCCTGGGCCATGGCATCGAGCCAACTCCCCAACTGGCCGTTTTCATAGGCGAACAGTGAAATCAGCCGCGTGCCGGGCTGCGCGTGCACGCCGAGCCCGGCGAGGAAAGCCTGGCGCGTGGCCGAGTCGCCCAGCAGCGCGTCACGCCGCGCCAGCAACGGGCCTTCGCGCAGCAGCCCGCCGGTGCCCTCGGTGAACCCTGGAAAGAAGAACACCGTGCGCAGGCCATTGCCCTGGGGCGAGGTCAGGCCATGGCAACCTTCGACCCAGTCCTCGGCGCTGAGGTACTCGAGGTTCAACCACAGCGCGCGCGGCTGGCGCGTGGCCAGGGCCTCAACATAGACCGGTGGCAGGCGGCAGCCGAAGGCGCCGATCACCACGTCGGCGGGCGCCAGCGCCTGCCAGTCCGCCGGCCAGTGGCGCACTTCTACGCCCTGCTGCCATTGCTGCGCGGCGCCGCCATCGGCTTCGGGACACAGGCGCGCGAAAGCCTGCAGGTCGTCCACCCACAGGCGCACCGCCAGGTCGTGCTCGGCCACCAGCTGGCGCGCCAGGCGCCAGGTGACGCCGATGTCGCCATAGTTGTCGACGACCGTGCAGAAGATGTCCCAGGTGGTTTTCATCGCCACGTTCCGTTACCTGCGAAAAAAGACCGCGGATTTTGCGGATATTTGCCCGCCAGCAAAAGCGCGGCGCTGAAAAAACCTGTCGCGCCATGCGAGAATGGCCCCCACTAACCTGCCTGCCAGGAGGCCGCCATGCCCCGCCCCCGCGAATTGAAGATCACCCTCAGCCCCGTGCAACTGGTGCTGTGCGTCGCCCTGGGCCTGTGGCTCGGCGCCGTGGCCATCGCCCTGAGCCTGTGGCTGGCCTTGCGCCTGTGGCCGGCACAGGTGCAGCCGCTGGTCGAGGCCGCCGTCCCCGCCGTGGTCCAGCCTGCGCCTGCTAGCGCGCCAGCACAACCGGCCGACGCCCAGGCGCAGATGTTCGAGCACTACAAAGAGATCCTGCACAAGCAGGAACTGCAACAGGCCGCCGAGGCTGCCCAAGGCAACCCGCGCAACCTCAACAGCCCCAAGTGCCAGTTCTGGCTGCAGCAGAACCGCACAGCGCCGACCGACAAGAGCCAGGCCAACGTGCTGGAGTTCTGCTACTGACCATGGACAAGGCCAGCCTGCTGCAACGCATCATCGCCACCCTCGAGCACGACATGGAGGTGCTGCGTCGCGCCGCCCAGACCGCCTACGAGGCCGCCACCGCCGAAGAGAACATCGCCGAGAACAAGTACGACACCCTGGGGCTTGAGGCGTCGTACCTGGCCACCGGGCAGGCGCGGCGCACGGCCGAGATCCGCCAGGCGTTGCTGACCTACCAGCAGTTGGCGCTGCGCGACTACGACCCGGCGCGGGGGATACAGATCGGTTGCCTGGTGACCCTGGAAGACGAGGCGGGCCAGCGGCGCCGGCTGTTCCTCGGGCCGGAAGGGGCCGGCCTGAAGATTGGCGAGGGGGATGGGCTGGTAACGGTGATCACGCCGCGCGCACCACTGGGGCAGCAACTGCTCGGCAAGCGGGTGGATGATGAAGTGAGCCTGGTGGTGTCCGCAGTGGCGCAGGTGCAGTTCATCATCGAGATCACCTGAGCCAGCGTGATCGCGGGGCCATCAATGACCCCGCAGCGCATCGAACCGCCCCGCCAGCCCCCGCTCGGCGAACTGCTCCACCACGAAATCGATGAAGGCCCGGGTCTTGCCCGGCAACAGCTTGCGCTCGGCGTAGTACAGGCTGATATGTCCATCGTCCACGTACCAGTCCGGCAATACCCGGCTCAGGCGCCCTTCGGTCAGGTAGGGCAAGGCGAACGGCAGGCTGACCAGGGCGATGCCCAGGCCTTGCTCGGCCACCGCGCAGGCGGCGTCCGAATCGCTCATGGTCAGGCGCTGGGGCAGTTGCAGCGGCTGTTGCTCCTGCCAGCGACTGGTCAGCGGCCAGCTGCGCACCCGGCCGGTCTGCGGCGAGCGGATAAGGATGCCGGGGCACGCCTGCAACTGCTCCGGGCGACTCAGTGGTCCGTGCTGTTGCAGGTAGCCCGGCGAAGCGACCAGCACCCGGTGCGCCGGGGTCAGCTTGCGTGCCACCACCCCGGGCGGCAGTTCGAAGCCACCACCGATGGCGGCATCGAAGCCCTGGCCAATCAGGTCGACCTGGCGGTTGTCGAAGTGCCAGTCCGCGGTCACCGCCGGAAAACGGGCGAGGAACTCACCTAAAAGCGGCAACACGTACAGGCGCCCGAATACCGTGCCCATGCTGACCCGCAGCACGCCCGACGGATGCCCTTCGCAGTTGGCGAGGTTGGCCACGGCATATTGGATGGTGCGAAAACTCTCGCTCACCTCGGCCAGAAAGCGCTGCCCGGCCTCGGTCAGGGTCAGCTTGCGCGTGCTGCGCAGGAACAGGCGCACGCCGAGCCGCGCCTCGAGCTGGGCGACGTTCTTGCCGACCGCCGCCGGGGTGAGCGACAGGCGCCTGGCCGCCTCGGCAAAGCTGCCGACTTCGGCGCTGCGGATGAAGCATTCCAGGCTGCTGAACGATTCCACCACGGCCATTATCAACTCCTGGTTTATTCTAAGTAACTCGATTGCCATCTTATCAACAGGTAATCGAGCGCGGATACTGCGTCCATCCCAAGGCATCCGGCCTTGCTTCACCGCAGGAGATCAGCATGTCCCAAACACTTCCCCTCACCGGCAAGGTGGCCCTGGTCCAGGGCGGTTCACGCGGTATCGGCGCGGCCATTGTCCGGCGCTTGGCCCGCGACGGCGCCAAGGTCGCCTTCACCTATGTCAGTTCCAGCGCCAGCGCCGAGGCCCTGGCCGGTGAAATCAACAACGCCGGCGGCCAGGCCCTGGCCCTGCGCGCCGACAGTGCCGATATCCAGGCAGTGCAACAGGCCGTCGCCGACACCGCCAAGGCCTTCGGCGTCCTCGATATCCTGGTCAACAATGCCGGCGTGCTGGCGGTGGCGCCGGTGGCCGAGTTCGACCTGGCCGACTTCGACCGCCTGCTGGCAATCAACGTGCGTAGCGTGTTCGTGGCCACCCAGGCGGCGGTGAAACACATGGGCAAGGGTGGGCGGATCATCAACATCGGCAGCACCAACGCCGAGCGCATGCCGTTCGCCGGCGGCGCCCCCTATGCCATGAGCAAGTCAGCACTGGTCGGCCTGACCAAGGGCCTGGCCCGGGACCTGGGGCCGCAGGGGATCACCGTCAACAATGTGCAGCCGGGGCCGGTGGACACCGACATGAACCCGGCCAGCGGCGAGTTCGCCGAGAGCCTGATTCCGTTGATGGCCATCGGGCGCTACGGACAGGCGGATGAGATCGCCAGTTTCGTCGCTTACCTGGCGGGGCCTGAAGCGGGCTACATCACCGGGGCGAGCCTGCTGGCCGATGGAGGGTTCGCGGCCTGATTCGCGATCCCTGGTTACCCAGATCGCGCAAGGAGCAGCGTTGCAAGCACCGCCAATGTCGAAGCGATCAGACATCAGATGGCGAGGAGGCTCTGCTCCATGACATCGAGAAAAGCCCGCGCCGCGGGCGTGGGGCTCGGCGACCAGACCGCGTAAAGATGCCGCACCGGCGCATCCACCAGCGATACCGTGGCCACGCCCTGAAAACCCCGGGCGATACGCTCGGGCACCAACCCCAGCGCCATCCCGCGCTGGACGAACTTTTCCACCAGGCGAATATGGCCGATCTCGAACTGCACCCGATGCCGCAACCCCGCCGCCTGGAACGCCTCGTCGGTCTGCCGACGCGCCCCGGTACCCTCGGGAAAGTCCACCAGCACCTCATCGGCCAGATCGGCCAGGGCCAGCTGCGCCCTGCCCGCCAGCCGGTGGCCGGGCGGCAACACCGCCACCAGTTCCTCCCGCGCCAGCAGGCGATGCTGCACGCCATGCAGCGTTTCGCCCTGCCACAGGCCGATGAAGCCCACATCCAGGCGCCGCTCGCAGACATCCGCCACCAGCAACTCGCTCTTGGCGGTCAACCAGCGCACGTCCACATCCGGATAACGCTCATGGAACACCGCCAGCAGATCGACCAGGTCCAGCGCGGTGAGCGAACTGATCTCACCGATCGACAGACGCCCACGCACCTGCCCGCAGGCGGCGGCCACATCCTCGGCCACCCGCCGCGCCGCCGCCACCGCCGGTCGGGCGCTGAGCACGAAGGCCTCGCCGGCCGGGGTCAGGCGCACGCGCCGCGAACTGCGCTCGAACAGGCTCACCCCCAGTTGTGCCTCCAACCGCGCCACCTGGTGGCTGAGGGCCGACTGCACCACGTGGCAGCGCTCGGCGGCGCGGGTGAAGCTGCCGGTGTCGGCCACAGCCAGGGCGTATTCGAGCTGCTTGAGGTTCATCGAACTATCTGCTTTCAAGATGGATAAGTTGAAAACTATACATTGGTGTCATGCCAGACACTTCCTGATACTTGTCGCCACACACCCTTGCCTGCAACGAGACTATCCATGACCGCCCCGACTCTTGGACGCGCCCTGATCCTGCTGATGGCCACCGCCACCGGCCTGGCCGTGGCCAGCAACTACTATGCCCAACCGCTGCTGCACAGCATCGCCCAACAATTCGGCCTGAGCACCGCCAGCGCTGGCACCATCGTCATCGCCGCCCAGCTCAGCTACGGCGCCGGGCTGCTGTTGCTGGCGCCGCTGGGCGACCTGTTCGAGCAGCGCCGGCTGATCGTCACCATGGTGCTGGTCGCTACCGCCGGGCTGGTGATCAGCGCCTGCGCGCCGAGCCTGCCTTGGCTGCTGTTGGGCACCGCGCTGACCGGGCTGTTCTCGGTGGTGGCCCAGGTGCTGGTGCCCATGGCCGCCGCCCTCAGTGCCCCGGAGCAGCGTGGGCGCGCCGTGGGCACGCTGATGAGCGGGCTGTTGCTGGGCATCCTGCTGGCGCGCACCGCCGCCGGCTTCATGGCCGAACTGGGCGGCTGGCGCAGCATCTACGTGCTGGCGGCGGTGCTGATGGCGATCAGCGCCCTCGCGCTTTACCGCAGCCTGCCGCGACACCACAGCCACGCGGGGCTCAAGTACCCGGCGCTGATCGGCTCGGTGTTCCGTCTGTTCGTCGAGGAGCCGGTGCTGCGCCTGCGTTCGCTGCTGGGGTTGCTGGCCTTCAGCCTGTTCGCGCTGTTCTGGACGCCGCTGGCGTTCCTGCTGAGCAATGCGCCCTACCACTACTCCGACGCGGTGATCGGCCTGTTCGGCCTGGCCGGCGCGATCGGCGCGCTGGCGGCCAACTGGGCCGGGCGCCTGGCCGATCGCGGCAAGGGCCCGCTGGGCACTACCGTGGGGCTGGTAGCACTGCTGTTGTCGTGGGTGCCGCTGGGCTTCGCGCAGCAGTCTCTGGTGGCGTTACTGGTGGGGGTGCTGCTGCTCGACCTGGCGGTGCAGCTGGTGCATGTGAGCAACCAGAACGCGGTGATCGTGCTGCGGCCGGAGGCGCGTACACGGCTCAATGCCGGGTACATCACCTGCTACTTCATAGGCGGGGCGCTGGGATCGTTGCTGGGGACACAGCTGTTCGAGGTGCATGGCTGGGATGGGATCGTGGTGGCCGGGCTGGTGATCGGGGCGCTGGCGCTGGTGGTGTGGGGGTTGGCTGAGCGCAAGCGCGGGAAGCTGGTCGTGGCCGCCTGAATGCCCGGCCCCTCTGTGGGAGCGGCCTCGGCAAGGCTGCTCCTACAGGGATTTGTGCATGACCTGGAGCCTTGGGCTCAGCCTGACTTGCCCTCGATGAACGCTTCATCCACCCGCGCCAGTTGCGTCTCGCTCAGCACCCCGGCCTGGTAATGCAGCTTGATCCACGCCAGCAGGTAGTCGTAACGCGCCTGGGCCAGGTCGCGGCGGGTAGTGGCCAACTGCTGCTCGGCGTTGAGCACATCCAGGTTGACCCGCTCGCCGCCCTGCACGCTCTTGCGGGTGGACACCACCAGCGCCTCGGCCGCCACCAGCGCCCGCTCGTAGGCGCGCAGGCGGCTGGCGCCGGACTCGCAGGCGTTGTACTGCTTGCGCAGCTCGATCAACGCGCTGCGGGTGTTGCCGTCGAGCTCATACTCGGCCTGCTCCAGATGCCGGCTGGCCTGGCGGGTCGAGGCCAGCACCCCGCCCCCGGCGAAGATCGGCACGCTGACTTCGATACCCACGGTATTGGTGTCGTAGCGCTGGTTGTAGGTGTTACCGCTGTCCGACTCCTGGCGCCGCGAGGTGGCGAAGGCAGTCACCTTGGGCAGGTGCCCGGCACGGTTGCGCTCGACCTCATACCGCGCCACTTCCAGCGCCTGGCGCGACGAGGCCAGTTGCGGGTTGTTGGCCAGGGCCCGCTCCTGCCACGCCTCGTAGCCGCTGGGGTCGACCACCGGCAGGGCGAAGCCCAGGCGCAGCGGCGCCAGGTCTTCTACCCGCACCGCCGGCTCGCCGATCAGCGCCCCCAGCTCGCGCAGCGCGGCATCCTGCTCGTTGCGCGCCTTGATCTCCTCGGCATCGGCCAGCTCATAGCGGGCCTGGGCCTCGAGAATGTCGGTGCGGGTGCCTTCGCCGGCGTCGAACAGGCGCTGGTTCTGCTGGAACTGCTGGCGGTAGGCCTGCTTGCTGGCCACGCTGATGGCGATCTGGTCCTGGGCGAACAGGGCCTGGGTGTAGCTGGTCATCACCCGCACCAGCAACTGCTGGCTCTGGTCGCGGAAGCTTTCGTCGGCGAACAGCGCCTGGGCCACGCCCTTGCGATAGCTCGAATAGGCTTCGTAGTCGAACAGCGGCTGCTGAAGGATGAAGGTCGAGCCCATGCTGTTGTAAGTACGGTCCTCCTTCTGCCGACGCGAATCGCCGAGATAACGCACCTCGGAGTCGTTGCGCCCCTTGTTGTAGCTGTACGACAGGCTGGGCAGCAGGCCGGCGCGACCGATGGCGCGGTATTCCTGGCCGGCCTCGCGAGCCTTGAACGCCGCGAGGTAGGTCGGGTCGCGACGCAGGGCCTGCTCGTACACCTGGAACGGCCCCATGGCCGCCTGGACGGCGCTCGGCAGCCAGACACAGGCCAGCAGCAGCCCGATCAGTGGGAACTTCTTCACTGGGCGGTCCTTATTGTTCGGTCAAGGCGGTGCCTGCACGGTCGAGCAGGGGTTTGAACAGGTAGTTGAGCAGCGAGCGCTCGCCGGTGCGCACGAACAGCTCGGCGGGCATGCCCGGGCGGATCGCCAGTCCCTGCAGACGCGCCAGCGCTTCTTCGCTGACGGTGCTGCGCAGCACGTAGTACGGCTGGCCGCTGCGCTCGTCGATCAGCTGGTCGGCCGACACCAGCGCCACCTCCCCGGTCACCCGTGGCGTGCGGTTCTGGTTGAACGCGGTGAACAGGATGTCCACCGGCAGCTGCGGCGCTACCTTGTCCACCAGGTTCACCGGCAGGCGCCCTTCGACTTCCAGCGCGGTGCCCTGGGGCACGATTTCCAGCAGGGTGTCGCCGGCCCGCACCACAGCGCCCTCGGTATGCACGCCGAGGTTGACCGCCACGCCGTCCGCCGGCGCCAGGATCTCACTGTGCTGCAACTCGAAGTGCGCGGAATTGAGCTGCTGCTCCAGGGTCGCGGCCTTGACCTGGGCTTCGGCAAGCTGGGTGCGCACTTCTTTCTGATACTCCTCACGGCGCTGCTGCAGATTGAGCCGGGCCTCGACGATCACCTGCTCCAGGCGCGCGCTCTCGCCGGCGTTCTGCGCCAGGTCGCGCTGCACCTGCGACAGCTGGCGCTGGTACTCGAGCACACGGTTGCGCGGGATATAGCCGTCGCCGGCCAACGGGCGCAGGCTGTCGAGCTGCTCGCGCAACGAATCGGCCTGTGCCTGCAGGTCGCTGCGCGCGCGGCGCATGCCGGTCAGCTGGGCCTGGGAGCCGTCAATGCTGGCGGCCAAGGCGCCCTGCTCGCGGGCCTGGGCCTGGCGGCGGCTGTCGAACAGCTGGCGCTGGCCTTCGACAATCAACGCCAGGCGGGCATCGGAATCTTCCAGCAACTCAGCGGGAAACTGCACATGCCCCAGGTTGTCGCGCTCGCTCTGCCAGCGCGCCAGGGCGGCGCGGGTCATGCGGTACTGGGCCTGCAGCGCATCGACATCGGCTTGCACCTGGGTGCGGTCGAGGCGGAACAGCGGCTCGCCCTGGCGCACCAGCTGGCCTTCGCTGACCAGAATGCGGCTGACCACGCCGGCCGCCATCGACTGCACCGCCTTGCGCTTGCCCGACACCACCACGGTGCCCTGCACCGGCACGCCCTGGTCGAGCGGGGCGAGACTGGCCCAGGCCATGAAACCGCCGAAACCGACCAGGGTCAGCAGCCACCCCAGGCGAACATGGAAACGTGCATCACGGGTGTGCTGGCTCATGCGCCACCTCCGGCTTGCAGCGGGCGTTGCGCCGGGGCCTGGCCCATGGCATGGAGGATGTCGCGGGCCGGGCCGAAGCCCTGCATGCGCCCTTCGTTCATTACCAGCAGCTTGTCGGCTTGTGCCAGCGCCGCGCTGCGGTGGGTCACCAGCACCACGGTGCGGCCCTGGGCCTTGAGCTGGACAATGGCACTGGCGAGCGCGGCCTCGCCGTGGCTGTCGAGGTTGGAGTTGGGTTCATCGAGCACGATCAACCGAGCATCGCCGTACAGGGCGCGGGCCAGGGCGATACGCTGCTTCTGACCACCGGAAAGGTCGACCCCCTCCTCGCCCAGGCGTGTGTCGTAGCCCTGGGGCAAGCGCAGGATCAGATCATGTACGCCCGCCAGGCGGGCCGCCTCGACCACCTTGACGCCGTCCAGCTCGCCGAAGCGGGCGATGTTCTCGGCGATGCTGCCGCGCAACAGTTCGATGTTCTGCGGCAGGTAGCCGATATGCGGGCCCAAGGCATCGCGATCCCACTGGCTGAGCTCGGCGCCGTCGAGGCGCACATGGCCGCTGATGGTCGGCCACACACCGACCAGCACCTTGGCCAGGGTCGACTTGCCCGAGCCCGAAGCGCCCAGCACGCCGAGCAATTCACCCGGCGCCAGGGCGAAGTTCACCTGCTGCAGGGTGGCCAGGTTGCGCCCAGGCGGGCCGGCGCTGACCTGCTCCACGGCCAGTTGCCCGGTGGGCACCGGCAGCGGCATCGGCGTCGGCGGCTCGGGGTGCTCGCGCAGCAGGACGTCCAGGCGCTGGTAGGCCAGCTGCGCGCCACTCCACTGCTTCCATACCGCGATCAGCTGGTCGATCGGGGCGAGCACACGGCCCATCAGGATGGAACCGGCGATCATCATGCCCGGGGTCATCTGCCCCTCGATCACCAGCAGTGCGCCCAGCCCCAGCACCAGCGATTGCAGGCACAGGCGCAGGCCCTTGCTGGTGGCGGTGATCACCGCCGAGGTGTCGCTGGCCTTGTTCTGCAGGTCGAGGAAGCGCCCGTGCAAGGTGTACCAGCGCTGGCGCAAGGCGCCGAGCATGCCCATGGCCTGGATGCTCTCGGCGCTTTGCAGCTGGCTGCCGGCCAGTTGCGTCGACTGCTGCTGGAAGCCACTGGCCTCGGCCAGGGTGGCGTGGGTGAGGCGTTCGTTGAGGATCGCCAGGGCGATCAGCAACAGCGCGCCGACCGTGGCCATCACCCCCAGCCAGACGTTGAAGGCGAAGATCACTGCCAGGTAGATGGGAAACCAGGGCGCATCGAAGAAGGCGAACAGCGCGGGGCCGGTAATGAACTGGCGCAGCTGGGTCAGATCGCCCAGGGCCTGCCCGGCGGCGCCGTCACGCTGGCGCAAATTGCGCTCGAAGGCCGCGCGGTAGACCTTCAAGTTGAAACTTTTCTCCAACTGGTTGCCCACGCGGATGACAATGAAACTGCGGATTGCTTCAAGCCCGCCTATATAAACGAAGAAACCGACCACCATCAGCGTCAACACCCACAAAGTTGTGGTGTTCTGCGAACTCAGTACACGGTCGTACACTTGAAGCATATAGATCGACGGCACCAGCATGAGCAAGTTTATCAATGCCGTGAAACAGCCCACGCTGATCAAGGTCGACTTATGTTCGCCGAGTGCCGCCCACAAAGGCGTCCCGGGCTTTTTGCTCGGTAGTTTCATGTTTCGCCCTGGCTCAACTGGAACTTTTTAGTTCCAGGCTGGGATTATTTGTCGAGGCGCTCAAGCACCAGTTGCTTGCCGTCCGGGGTGGTCCAGGCGTAACGCTGGGCGCCTTCGCGACTGAAGTGCACCACGCTGCTGCCGTCACCGCCCACCAGGGCCAGAGTGTCGGGGGTCACCAGCCAACTGCCGGGGCGCAGGCCTATCAGCCCCTTGGCACACTCCAGATCACCTTCGATTTCGCCTTCCGTGGCGCCAAGACGCAGGTCGCAAGCCTGGGCCTGCTGCTGTTCGGGGTAAAGCTGCCAACGGCCGGCCAGTTGCGCGGCGTTGGGGAGTAACAGGCTGCTCGCCATGACTACCTCGGTCATCGACACCATGGGGATCGCGGCCAGCGCGATCGTTCTCAAGTTTGCTTTCATTGGTTCGCCTCACCGGCAAAAAGGGGCGACGCGCAGGCGCCACCCCCTGTTGCATCAGACCACGATGTCGGTGACAGCGGCCTGGCCAACGGTGGTCACCAGGAAGTCAGCCGAGCTGTTTCCGGTGAAGTCGATGGCCAGGCTGCCCAGGTTGGTGGCCTGGTCGTAGGTCAGCAGCGCCTCGCCGGCATGACCGGTAAAGGCGTTGACGAACTGCAGCGGCAGCTTGTTCACGGCGAACGCGGAGATGGCCGACAGGTCGATCTTGTCCACGCCCGAAGTGAAGTCCATGATGCGATCCGGCGCCGCCTTGGTGGAGTCGCTGACGGCCGCGAACACGAAGGTGTCCGAGCCGCTGCCGCCCCACAGCTGGTCGGCACCGCCGCCGCCGTAGATGATGTCGTTGCCGGCACCACCCTTGAGCACGTTGGCCAGCGCGTTGCCGATGAGCAGGTCGTTGCCCGAGCCGCCGATGGCGTTTTCGATGGTCACGCCCTTGGCGATGGAGACGTTGCCGACCATGCCGCCGACGTCGGAGAACGACGCTTCGTTGAGGTTGATCTTCTGGTTCTGGGTGAACCCGGAGAAGTCGAAGGTGTCGTTGCCGCCACCGTCCCACACCGAGAACACCAGCTTCGACGAGGCCGAGGTGGCCGAGTAGAAGTCGCGGTCAGCGGTGGAGTTGAAGCCGTAGGTGGTGTCGCTGGCACGGGTGGCGTAGTTGGCGCCGTAGAGCTTCTGGATCGCCAGGATGTCGTCCATCAACGGGGCCGAGGCGTAGTACTGACCGCCGCCCTTGATGAAATTCTGCCCGTTGTTGCTCTCGCTCCAGTAGCTCATGACGCTGTAGCCACGGGTATCCTGGGCATAGTCGGCGTCACGGTAGGTCGGGTTACCCTCGCCGGCGTTGTAGTCGCCGGGGTGGGACAGGCCCAGTACGTGGCCGATCTCGTGGGTCAGGGTCTGACGACCGTAGTTACCGGTACCCGGGTTGATGTTGACCTGGTAGCCGCTGTTGATCAGGTACCAGGACTCCCCTTTGTGCGAGCCAGGCCCGTCGAACGGCAGGTAGGCGAATGCCGCGCCGCCGTTGCTGGCGCTGAAGTTGCCGAAGGTCATGTGACCGTCGCCGCCCGATGCCGCCTCGGTGAAGGTGACCTTGGCCACGTCAGCCCAGGACTGCATGGACAGCTTGGCCTGTTGCTTCTGCAGGTCGCTGAACTGGCTGAAGGAGCCCAGTCCGCGGCTGTAGAAGTCCGACGGTGCCTTGGTCAGGAAGGTGTAGGTGAGGCTGATCGTGCCGTCCTTGTTCAGGTCTTTCCAGGCAGCGCCGTCACGCAGGATGTGATCGGCGGCCTGGTCGGCCGTGAAGGACTTCTTGCCATTGATGTTCGCGCCGCCGCGGTCGTACTGGTGGGCAAAGCTGTCGATCAGGCCGAAGGACGAACTTGGCCCCTTCGGTTGCAGTGCGGAAACGGCGGAAACAATGGCGTTTTCTTTGACTTTCGACATGCAGATTACTTCCTTGTGTACAAAAAAGCAGTTGATGTCCGACAGGGTTCTCCCACCGGGCGAGAACTTCCTGTCACTCGCCTTTATGAGGCGCAAAAAAACTGACACACATTGAAACTTAATGTCCAGCGTTTTTTGACGCCATTTTTTCGTTTTCGAAAATTAACTGTGCCGCACTAATTTGCGCAAACTGCGATGGATCAACGGCGCCAGCGAAAAGCATTAGTTACAGTCATGACCCATGGCAGTTATAGACAACAGTTCGAAGTTTACTTTCGAAAATGCGACTTTCACTTGTTGAGCGCCGCCGCTCGCTCGTCTATGCGCTTTACTGCGCGACAACCCGCCACACGACCCTCCGTCGCCTGCTCGTTGACTTGCCGACGTGGCAAGCGCTCAGTAGGCGTTGGTCAACGACCCCTTCCTGACAGGACGACACAATGACAAGACTCACGGTGCAATCCGGCGATTTCTTGCAAGGTGAAGGCGAGTATCGCAATGGAGCGCTCACACTCAAGACCCCGCGCAGCCCCTCGCCCGGCGAGCGCATTTCGCTGGCGCGGATCGAGGATCTGAAGCTGGCCAACCTCGAATCGACCCGTAGCCTCGGTAGCGCCCTTGGCTGGGGCGTGGCCGGCGCCCTGGTGGCCGGCCCGGTCGGCCTGCTGGCCGGTCTGCTGCTGGGCGGCAAGGAGGAGGAAGTCACCTTCCTCGCCACCTTCAAGGATGGCCGCAAGCTGCTGGCCATCACCGACGGCAAGACCTGGTCGAAGATCGACGACAGCTGGCGCCGGCACCAGCGGCCGGCGGCGGCTTGAATCGACAGCGACTTAGCTCGTATTGACTGTACTGGCGTCATCGTCGGCAAGCCGGCCCCCACAGCAGATGCGCATGCCCGAAGACTGATGCGGGACTGTGGGAGCGGGCTCGATCCGCGATAGCGCCTGCATCGCAATCGCCTCCGGCCTCCCCATCCTCTGCCCCTGAAAGATTGCCCGGCAGCCTGCTACCATGGCGCCCTTTTGCCTGCCCGACAGCTGCCGAGCGATAACGGCGCGTCCTCTTTCAAGGAGCCTTGCATGACCCCGCTTCGCCCCCGCCTGCCCCTTGGCCTGCTCGGCCTGGGCCTTGCCCTGCACAGTGGCCAGGGCCTGGCCGAGGACAGCGTGACCCTCGCCCCGGTGCACATCTTTGAGGTTCAGGACGACACCAGCTACCAGGCACGCGAAGCCCAGGTCGGCGGTCTGCACAGCGCGCCGCTGCTCGACACCCCGGCCTCGGTCAGCGTATTCAGCCGCCAGCTGCTGGACGACCGCCAGGTGCGCAAGCTGAGCGAGGTGCTGCAAAGCGATGCCTCGGTGGGTGAAAGCTACGCGCCCATCGGCTATTACGAGAACTTCAACGTGCGCGGCTTCGAGCTCAACGCCGCCAGCAGTTATCGGATCAACGGCCAGACGATCGCCGGCGAGCAGAACGTGGCACTGGAAAACAAGCAGCAGGTGGAGTTGCTCAAGGGGCTGTCGGGGTTGCAGAGCGGCGTGTCGGAGCCCGGCGGACTGGTCAACTATGTGACCAAGCGGGCCGAGGACGTGCGCACGGTCACAGTCTCGAGCAATGAACAGGGCGAACGCTATATGGCCACCGACCTAGGCGGCTGGTTTGGCGCCGAGCGCCAGTTCGGCCTGCGGGTCAACCTGGCCCACGAGGACATCCGCTCGTACGTCGACCACGCCGACGGCAAGCGGGATTTCGCCTCCCTGGCGCTCGACTGGCAGATCAACCTGAATGCCGTGCTGGAACTGGACGCCGAGTACCAGCACCGCGAGCAGTATTCGGTACCGGGCTATCAACTGCTCGGCGGCAAGCAGCTACCCCACAACGTCGACCCCAAGGATCACCTGGCCTGGCAGTCCTGGGCCAAGCCGGTGCAGAACGACTCGCTGAACCTGGGCGGGCGCTTCAAGTACCAGTTCAGCGACAACTGGAACGGCACCCTGAGCGCTTCGCGGAGCAAGGTGGTGATCGACGACTACAGTGCGTTTGCCTGGGGCAGCGACGGGGGCTGGTCCTCGCATTTCAGCCCAGAGGGCAACTACGACATCTACGATTTCCGCAGCCCCGACGACACCCGCCGCATCGACGAGGCCCAAGCCATGCTCGACGGGCGTTTCAACGCCCTCGGCGTGGGCCACGAACTGACCCTGGGCAGCAGCGCCCAGCGCCGTACGCTCGACCAGCGTCCCAGCTTCAACGAGCTGCTCGATCCACTACGCCCAGGCAACATCTACACCGGCATCCCCGCGCTGGATCCTTCCGACAAACCGCTTGGCCACAGCGAGCGCCGCCTCGACAGCCGCCAGTACGGCCTGTTCTTCAGCGACCGCATCACCTTCAACGAACACTGGCAGACAGTGGTCGGGGCCCGCGAGGTCCGGCTGGACGAGAAGACCTGGAACGAGAACGGCGTCGCCGGGCGGCATACCCAGCAGTACCAGTTGCTGCCCAATGCGGCACTGATCTACAAGCCGCAGCCCGATACCACGCTCTATGCCAGCTATTCGAAGGGCCTTTCCGCAGGCGGCACTGCGCCCTGGTTCGCCAGCAACGCCGCCGAGATCCTCGCCCCCACCCTGTCGCGCCAGCTCGAAGTCGGCATCAAGCGCGACTGGCAGGGCATGAGCTTCAGCGCGGCACTGTTCCAGATCCGCCAGGCCTACCAATATGCCCGCCCCGACGACACCCCTGCACCGACCTACGTGCAGTCGGGCCAGCAGAAGAACACCGGCCTCGAACTCGGCGCCAGTGGCTGGGTGACCTCCAACCTGCAGATCCAGGCCAGTGCGGCGGCAATCCGCGCCCGCGTGCAGAACAGCGACACCGACGCCTACGAAGGCCACCAGGCGATCAACGTCCCGCGCCTGCGCGCGGCACTGCAGGCCGACTACGCCCTGCCCGTCCCCGGCCTGGCCCTGCTCGGCGGCGCCCGCTACAGCGCCAGCAAGTACGCCGACCACACCGGTGATGTCGAAGTCGGCGGCTATACCGTGTTCGACATCGGCAGCCGCTACCGCACAACTATCGGCGGCTACGACACGGTACTGCGCCTGACCGTGGACAACGTCTTCGACAAGCGCTATTGGCGTGATGTGGGTGACTACCTGGGAGACAACTACCTGTTCCAGGGAACACCGCGCACGGCACGGTTGTCGGCTTCCGTCAGTTTCTGACAGCGCCATCGCGGGGCAAGCCCGCTCCCACGCCAAAGGGAGCGGGCTTGCCCCGCTACCAGGGCTTCAAAAAAACGCGACAAACAAAAAGCCCCCGAACCTTTCGATTCGGGGGCTTTTCGCAGAATGTGGCGGTGAAGAAGGGATTTGAACCCTTGATACGATTTCTCGTATACACACTTTCCAGGCGTGCTCCTTCGACCACTCGGACACTTCACCGTTTTCTCTTCAAGCTATTCAGCCTGTCGAGGCGCGCTAATTTAGTAGAAGCCTTTTCCTTTGGCAAGCATTTTTTTCAGAATTTTCATGCGCTTAAGCCAACCGACCAAAAAACCGGGTCAATCAGGGCAATGCTGCCATTGTGCCCAGCGCTTTTCCCGCACCTTGCGCCGCTGCCCCGAGGCTACAGGGCGCAAGGACGCAGCGCTGACTGACCAGTCAGTCTTGGCGCTTTACCTGACCGGTGTCGCTGGGTAACGTCATCGCCACGCCATCCAAAGGACTCTGCCATGAGCGAGCTGATTACCTACCATGCCGAAGACGGCATCGCCACCCTGACCCTGAACAACGGCAAGGTCAACGCCATCTCCCCGGACGTCATCAAAGCCTTCAACGCCGCGCTCGACCGCGCCGTCGAGGAGCGCGCGGTGGTGATCATCACCGGCCAGCCGGGCATTCTCTCCGGCGGCTACGACCTCAAGGTGATGACCGCCGGCCCCAAGGAGGCCGTCGGCCTGGTCACCGCCGGCTCCACCCTGGCCCGCCGCCTGCTGTCGCACCCCTTCCCGGTGATCGTCGCCTGCCCCGGCAATGCCGTGGCCAAGGGCGCTTTCCTGCTGCTGTCGGGTGACTACCGCATCGGGGTCGAAGGCCCCTACAAGATCTGCCTGAACGAAGTGCAGATCGGCATGACCATGCACCATGCCGGTATCGAACTGGCCCGCGACCGTCTGGGCCGCGCGGCGTTCCAGCGTTCAGTGAACAACGCCGAGATCTTCGACCCACAGGGCGCCCGTGAAGCCGGCTTCCTCGACAAGGTGGTGCCCGCCGAGCAGTTGCAGGAAACCGCCCTGGCCGCGGCCCGCGAACTGAAGAAGCTGAACATGCTGGCGCACAAGAACACCAAGCTGAAAGTGCGCAAGGCACTGCTGGAAGCGCTGGACGAGGCGATCCTGGCGGACCAGAACCACCTGGGCTGATCCCGTCCACAGGCTTTTCTAGATACGCTTTGTGGGAGCGGGCTTGCCCCGCGATGGTATCCGCCTGGCGATCGCATCGCGGGGCAAGCCCGCTCCCACGAGGTCAAAGCCCCATACGCCATAGCAACGTTTGCCCCTGACAGTGCACACCCGTACACTGCGCCGCGACTGTCCGGTGTGAGTCGTACCATGCTTTTTATGCTTCGCATGCTCCTGTTGGCGCTGCACTTCCTGCTCGTGGGTGTCGTCGGTCTGGTGATCGGCCTGCTGCGCCCGTTCAATCCCGACAACAGCCGCCTGTTCGCCCGCCTGTACAGCGTGCCGGCCGCCTGGCTCATGCGCATCAAGGTCAAGGCCGAGGTCGGTCCGTTGTGGGACCAGCCCCCCGGCTGCGTGATCATCGCCAACCACCAGTCCAACTATGATCTGTTCATCCTCGGCCAGGTCGTGCCGCGCCGCACCGTGGCCATCGGCAAGAAGAGCCTGGGCTGGATTCCGCTGTTCGGCCAGCTGTTCTGGTTGGGCGGCAATGTGCTGGTCGACCGCAAGAACGCCTACCAGGCGCGCAAGGCCATGCAGACCACCACCCGGACCCTGCGCGACGACACCTCGATCTGGATCTTCCCGGAAGGCACGCGCAACCCCGGCGAGCAGTTGCTGGCGTTCAAGAAGGGCGCTTTCCACATGGCCATCGAGGCCGGTGTGCCGATCGTGCCGGTGTGCGTCAGCCGCTACACCCAGCGCCTGGGCCTGAACAGCTGGCGCCAGCGCACCGTGATCATCCGCTCGCTGGCACCGATCGCCACCGCGGGCCTGACCCAGCAGGACTTGCCCGCACTGATCGAGCAATGCCGCAGCCAGATGCAACACTGCATCGACCATATGGAAAGCGAAGTCACCACGCCCTGACCTGCGTGCGGACTTGCCCCGCACCGCTACACAGCCCAAGCTGTGTAGCGTGTTCAATCGGATAAGCGGACAACCATGGGTCGAGTCGTCGCATCGGCGGTGTACAGCGCCGGCAGGAAGGTCACCAACATCAGCCTTGACGAGGGCGCCGAATGGGCGCGCAAGCCCGGACACTTCGTCTGGATCGGCCTGGAAGAGCCCAATGCAGAGGAACTGGCCAACCTGCAGCGCCAGTTCGGCCTGCATGAGCTGGCCATCGAAGACGCCCTGGAGAAACATAGCCGGCCAAAACTCGAGACCTTCGGCGACGCGCTGTTCATCGTTACCTACTCGCCGGTACGCCACGAAGGAAAGCTCGAGTTCATCGAGACCCATATCTTCGCCGGCAACGGCTACATCATCACCTGCCGCAACGGTCACTCGAAGTCCTATGCCCTGGTGCGCCAGCGCTGCGAAGCGCGCCCGCTGCTGCTCGAACACGGCGAGGACTTCGTGCTCTACGCACTGCTGGATTTCGTCACCGAGAACTACCAACCGGTGAGCGAGGCCATCCACGGCGAGATCGAGGAGCTGGAACAGAGCGTGCTCGGCAATTCGCTCAAGGAAGAAGACATCCAGCGCCTGCACAGCCTGCGCCGCGACATCCTGCGCCTGCGCCGCTACGTGGCGCCGATGGTGGAGATCAGCGAAGAACTGCAGCGCCTGAGCTTTCCGTTCATCGACAAGAACATGCGCCCGTACTTTCGCGACGTGCAGATCCATGTCACGCGGCAGATGGAGGACCTGGCCGGGATCCGCGACATCGCCAGCCAGACCATCGAGATCGGCATGCTGCTGGAGTCGTCACGGCAAAGCATCACCCAGCGCAAGTTCGCCGCCTGGGCGGCGATCCTGGCGTTTCCCACGGCGGTCGCCGGGATCTACGGGATGAACTTCGAGAACATGCCGGAGCTGGCCTGGCGCTATGGTTACTTCGGCGTGCTGGGGGTGATCGCCCTGGGCTGTTCGGGGTTGTACTACAGCTTCAAGCGTTCGGGCTGGCTGTAACGCCAATCGCGGGGGAACCCGCGATCGAGGTCGATGCGCCTCTCAGATCGCGCGGCGGCCGGGCTGCTGGACGAAACGCAGCATCCATTCGCCCACCAGATCCCCCTGGTGTTCGGTGGCCAGGCTGGCCACCGCCTTCTCATAGACTTCATTGCCCAGCGACGCCTGCCGCGCGTCGAGCAATGCCCGGGAGTAGTCGTGGACGAACTCCGGGTGTCCCTGGAAGCACAGCACCTGGTCACGGATGTGGTAGGCGGCGTTCGGGCAGAAGTCGCTCGAGGCGATGACCGTGGCCCCTTCGGGCAGCTCGGTGACCTGGTCCTGGTGGCTGATCAGCAGGGTCAGCTCGGACACCTGCGGGTCCATCCACGGCGCATGGGCCGCCAGGCTGTAACGGTGCACGCCCACCCCCCAACCTTTGTCGGCGCGCTCGGCCTTGCCGCCGAGGGTCAGCGCCAGCAACTGGTGGCCGAAACACACGCCCAGCAGTTTCTCGCCACGTTCGTAGAGCTTGAGCAGGTAGGCCTTGAGCGTCTGGATCCAGGGATCGTCGCCGAACGAGTCGGCCTTGCTGCCGGTCACCAGGTAGGCATCGAAGCGTTCGCCGTCCGGGGGGTAGTCGCCATTCATCACGTTGTACACATCGAATTCGGCCGCGATCGGCTGACGCGAAAACAGCTGCTCGAACATCCTGCCGTAGCCCTGGTACTGCGCGATCAACTCCGGTCGCAGGACATCGGTTTCAAGGATGCAGATGCGTAACGACATAGGGGTAGTCCTGAACGACATGTGAGTGGGATTTGCTGTAGAGACTGACGCGAAAGGGCCGTACAAGCAAGTAGGATATCCGGACGAACGGTAGGCCCTGTAACCCTTCGTAACCCCTACCGCGCACTCGTCTAGCCTGAGCATGCCAGCCGAGTGGCCAATGGCCTTAAAGCTATGAGGAATCGACATGAAAAATCTTAGAACAAAGGGTTCTGAAACAGGGATGACGCGGGCCCTACTGTTGGTTGTATATCCAGATATACGCGGCAAGCAGGAACGGCGTGCCATCACGCCGCTGCGATCGACCCGACGCTAGACAAGGAAGCCAAGGGTTATTCAGGAATAACAACAAGAAGGCGGTCCGCCATGTTCAGACAATCCAAGGTACGCCAAGCCGGCCTCATACTCTTCGCCACGACGCTGCTGCTGATCCTGCCGAACCTCACCCGGCTCTTCGGCTGAACGCGGCAGTGGCATTTTCCGATTGCGCGCAGGTACTCTGCCGACCTTGATGGTTGGAGATCGCCCATGCGCCTGTGTCTTGCCCTGTTCTGCCTGCTACTCGCCCCGACATCGCCAGCGGCACAGCTGACGCTGGAACTGGGTGGGGATAGCCGGCACTGGAGCAGTGAACAGCTACTTGCCCATCCGCAGGCGCGGGATATCACCATCGAACAGGACGTGGCCTACAAGCGCACCTTGCATTACCGCGCCGTGCCTCTGGCGGTGCTGCTGCCGGGCGTGATCCCGAGCGATCACCTGCAGGCCGTGGCCCTCGATGGCTTCGCCGCCGAGATGCCCGCCGGGCCGCTGTTGCAGGCAGGCCCCGCGCAAGCCTGGCTGGCCATCGAGGACCCCAGCCACCCTTGGCCCGCGCTGAGCAAAGGCAAGCCAGGCGCAGGGCCGTTCTACCTGGTATGGACCCAACCGCAGGCCAGTGGTATTCGCCCGGAACAATGGCCGTATCAGATCGCCAGCATCCGCCGCCTGCCCCCGGTCGAGACACGCTTCCCCGCCCTGCTGCCCGACCCGGCCCTGGCCGAGAACGACCCGGTGCGCCAGGGTTTTGCCCTGTTTCAGCAGAACTGCCTGGCCTGCCATCGCCTCAATGGCGCCGGCGACGCGCACCTGGGCCCGGACCTGAACCTGCCGCACAACCCCACCGAGTATTTCCAGCCGGCCTTCCTGCGCCAGTACATTCGCGACCCGCAGAGCCTGCGGCGCTGGCAACAGGCGAAGATGCCCGGGTTTTCCAGCCAGGTGCTGGATGAGCCGGCGCTCGATGCCGTGCTGGCGTACCTGAAGCATATGGCGGGGCGCAAAGCGCACTAATGGCCTCGCAGGGCCTAGGCGATCGGCCTTTCCTGCTTGACGCCCCAGCCCTCGACTTCGCCGCCATAGGGTGACACGACCCGTTCGAAGGCCTGCTCGAAGGCGCCGATGCCGCCATGGGTGGCGTACATCACCTTGCTCAGTTCCAGGTGCCAGGCACCGTCGTCGCGCTCGCTCACCTGGGCGTTGAGCGATTCGCCACGAAATTGCCCCGCCGCCCTGCGGGCACCGGCCTCGCTGGGGAACACGGCATAGAACTCGATGGGGTGGATGCGGGTGAAATCGAAACCGCCAGCTTTCATCTGGCGCAGGACACTGCTGCTGATGTCGTCGTTCTGGCTGCTCATGAAACGTCCTCCTGCAAAGCAATGGATAGACTTTCCGTGCACAACGCACCTGCCTGGCACACAAGGAATGCCTGACAATACGAGCGGATTGCAAGACGCGATGAAAACGGCGGCGGCCCGCAGAGAAGGCCGGCGCCTGACTTGAGCGTAGCGCCTGCGTGGGCGCTACGCCAGAGACACCCGGTTCAGGGCGCTTCGCGAATGGTGGTGATGGTCACGCCGCTCTGTTCCTTGAGCCAACGTGCCGTGGGGGAAAAGCTACGGTCCTGGAAGTCGTTGAGGTCCAGTTCGTCCATGAGCGGAAACAGCCGCGAGCGGATCGCCCGGGCGGCATCCTCCTCGCTGGGGCATTGCTCGGCATTGAGCAGCAGCGTCTGCGGCTCGCCCTTCTGGTCGGCAAAGCTGACTTCCCATGCTTTCATCGATCGACCCTCGCTGGCGCAACGGTGAATGGAACGGCGTACTCACTTGACCATCGCGCCGGAATGAATGTTCAGCCACGTAGATGAAACCGCATGAAAAAAGCCCGCCGGTTCAGGGCGGGCTTCATGAGGCAGGCGGCGACCTTACTTCGGCGTGCCGTGGACGACACCGGCGGTGTTGTCCAGCAGGCTCTTGGTCGCGGTCTGGATATAGGCCTCGAGTTTCTTCAGCATTTCCGGCTGGTCCGGGCTTTCGATGAGTTCGGCCTTGAACTCGCGCCCCAACTGATAACGGTACATCCGCGGGGTCATGTCCTTGGACTCGATGAGGATGCGGTCGCCCTGCACCAGGCCAACGATCTGCTCGCTGCCCGACGGCTTGATCATGCCCACGCCCTGGTCGCCCTCAGGCAGGTTGAGCAGGTCGCGGCCCCAGCACTGGTGACGGGCCTGGCCACCCAGGCGGCCCATGATGGTCGGCACGATGTCGACCTGGGTGCCCACGGTGTGGTTGACCGCGCCGAACTTCTCCTGGATACCCGGGGCGATCAGCAGCAACGGCACGTTGAAACGGCCCAGGTCCAGCTCGGTGACCTGCTGGTGGTTGCCGAAGCCGTGGTCGCCGACGATGACGAACAGTGTGTCCT
The DNA here is from genome assembly GCF_002205115.1 of Pseudomonas sp. DrBHI1. Lineage (NCBI taxonomy): Bacteria > Pseudomonadati > Pseudomonadota > Gammaproteobacteria > Pseudomonadales > Pseudomonadaceae > Pseudomonas > Pseudomonas sp. DrBHI1. The sequence continues at coordinate 168,752 of NZ_NIBE01000045.1, read as the reverse complement.
TGAAATACGGCTCCTTGCGGGCCTTCTCGAAGAACTGGCCCAGCGCCCAGTCGGAATAGCGCATGGCGGTCAGGTGCTCGTCCAGGCGCCCTTGCCCGGTGACCTTCTCCACCGGCAGGTCCTTGGGCAAGGCGTACGGCGTGTGGTTGGAGAGGGTCTGCAGCAGCGCGTAGATCGGCTTCTTGCCGTCATGTTTGGCCAGCTCCTCGTTACCACGGTCGAACATGTCCTGGTCGGACACGCCCCAGGTCGGGTCGGAGAACACCGGATTGACGAAGTCGTTGCGGCCGATGAAGGTGGTCATGCCCTGGTTGCCGAAGAACCCGGACTGGTTGTCCCAGGCAAAGTCGCCGTTGTAGACGTAGACATCGTCATAGTCACGGGCACTGAGCAACGCCGGCAGGCCGGACAGCTTGTGGCCGCCTTCGGGGGTCTGCATCAGGTATTCGAAGCCCGGCAGGTTGGGGAAGCAGGCCATGGTGGCGAACATGCCCTGGTGGGTATGGGTGCCGTTGGAGAAGAAGCGGTCGAACAGCAGCCCCTCCTTGGCCAGCTTGTCGAAGTACGGGGTGATGTTGTTCGGGCTGCCCAGGGCGCCCACCGAGTGGCCGGCGAAGCTTTCCATGAGGATGACCACGACGTTCTTGACCGCCAGGGTGTTCTTCTGCGGCGGCAGAAAGTCACGACGGATCGGTGCTTCGTCGGCATCGACCAGGGTGTCGTTGGCAGTCAGCAGTTGCTCGCGCACGGTCTGGGTGGCCAGCGGCTGGTCGAGTACCGGCTTCCAGATGTTGGCGCGGTCCTCGCCGAAGCGGCTCTTGGCGGCGTCGATCAGGGTCAGCGTACCGTTCAGGCCCAGCTGGTTGACGAAGTTCGAGTCGGTGGTGAAGGCATCGCCCCAGCGCATTGGCGGGCCCTGGCGCAGGGTGCCACGTGCGGCGACCACGGCCACCAGCAGCACGACCATGAACACCGCCAGGCGGCCATACCATGGCGCGACCTTGCGGCTGCCGGCGGGCTGGACGCTTTGCTCGCCACGGGTCAGGCGATCAATGCCCTTGAACAGCAAGCTCAGCAGCCAGGTGCCGACCAGCCAGGCCAGCAGGTAACGGACCACCGGGAAGCCGTACCAGAGCATGCTCATGACGGTCTTGGGGTCTTCCTTGATGTACTGGAACACCAGGCCATTCAGGCGCTGGTGGAACTCGCGGTAGAAGTCCATCTCCATCAGGCCGAGGAACATCACCACGCTCGAGGCGATGGTCAGCCAGAAGCGGAACAGCCCACGGCGCGCCATCAGCCAGGGGCTGAGCAGCGCCAGCAGCAACGGGATGCTGATGTACACCACCACCCGCAGGTCGAAGCGCAGGCCATTGAAGAAGCCTTCGGCGACGGTGGAGTACGGCGTGTCGCCGATCATGTCGCTGTTGTAGGCCAGCAGCGCCAGGCGCACCAGGCTGAGCATCAGCATGATCACCAGGCCACTGAGCACTGTGTAGGCCAGGTGGGATTTCAGGGTCGGCGAGAACGAGCCTCGCACGCCCTGTTGCTTCAAGGCGTCCGTGTTAGCCATGAATGGAGAGGTCCTAGGATTGCGGTTTGCGGGAAGGCGAGATCGCCGACAGCCTGGTGGTCGGCCCCTCGAACGCGAGGTGGGACCAAGGCCGCATTGTGCGGCGCGGATTTTCAAAAATCGAGTGTGAAAATTTTGTCGAGAGCAGCCGGCCCTTACAAAGTTACACAGTTGGGATGAGCGGCTTCAGATCCGCACATTGCCCCGTGGCCCGGCAATCGCCCAGATGATCAGCCCCAGCACCGGCAGCAGCAGGATCAGCAGGATCCACAGCACCTTGATGCCGACCTCGGCGCCGCTCTTGAGCACATTGAGAATGGCCCAGATATCCAGGGCCAGGATGATCAAGCCGACCAGGCTGTTGAAGGTGGACCCCATGGCGCCGCTCCCGCACGGTAAATGTGTTCAAGAGCATAGCTGGCTATGGCCTCGATAGAGGGGAATCCTTGGCCCGGCGCACAGGTCAGTGGATAAACTGCTGTCATTCACTGCTCCGAGGTTCACATGCCCCCCGCCCACACCCAAAGTGTCGCTCCCGACTCAATGCTCAGCGCCTGGCGACAACAGGCCCGGGAAACGCCCTGGCTCAGCGCCGGCCTGGCCCTGAGCCTGCTGGCCGTCGCCGCGCTGTTGCTGGCGAGCCTGTGGAACGCGGTCAACGGCGACCACGCCGACAACCTGCACCTGGCCCTGCTCGGCGGGTTGTCGGGCTTCGGCGCCACCGCCCTGGGCGCTGTGCTGGCGGTGATCCTGCACGACGTCAACGCCCGCACCCAGGATGTGATGCTGGGCTTTGCCGCCGGCATGATGCTCGCCGCCAGTTCGTTCTCGCTGATCCTGCCGGGCCTGGACGCCGCCCGCGAAATCACCGGCAACGGCCCGGCGGCGGCCTTCGCCGTGGTCCTGGGCATGGGCCTCGGGGTGCTGCTGATGCTGGGCCTTGACCGCTTTACCCCGCACGAGCATGAAAGCACCGGCCCTTGTGGCCCGCAGGCCGAGCGGGTCAACCGGGTGTGGCTGTTCGTGCTGGCCATCACCCTGCACAACCTGCCCGAGGGCATGGCCATCGGTGTGAGCTTCGCCAACGGCGACATGAACATCGGCCTGCCGCTGACCAGCGCCATCGCTATCCAGGACATTCCCGAAGGCCTGGCCGTGGCCCTGGCCCTGCGCGCCACGGGGCTGTCGAACTTCAAGGCGATGATGGTGGCGATCGGCTCGGGCCTGATGGAGCCGCTGGGCGCGGTGATCGGCCTGGGCATTTCCACTGGCTTCGCCTTGGCCTACCCGATCAGCATGGGCCTGGCGGCGGGGGCGATGATCTTCGTGGTGTCCCACGAGGTGATTCCGGAGACCCACCGCAACGGGCACCAGACCGCAGCGACGCTGGGGCTGATGGGCGGATTCGCGGTGATGATGTTTCTTGATACCGCGTTAGGTTGAGGCACACATCCTCCGGCCGTCCGCAATCCCTGTAGGAGCGGCCTTGTGTCGCGAAAGGGCTGCGAAGCAGCCCCGGCGATATCAGCTTGATACACGAATCCTCGGGGCGCTTCGCACCCCTTTCGCGACACAAGGCCGCTCCTACAGGGGAAGGTGCAAAATTCGTTGCTTAGACGTGCACCGCCACCTTCAGCGCCTCCAGCGCCGGCTCCACCTTGATGCCGACTGCCTCACCCAACTCCAGCACACGGGCCAGGTCGTTCTGCCCCACCATCACCATTTGCAGCTCGTCATCGAGCAACTGGCTGAAATTCAGCAGCACGTAGCCCCCGGCTTCCTTGTTCAACGCGCCCATCTGCACCTGGATGCGGTTGAGCGCGGTCAGCGCCTCGGTGCGCGCCAGCTGCTTGGGCTTGAGGGTGAACGGCACGCTCTTGTCGAACGAGTCGCTGATCTGCTGGAACAGGTCCTGGTAGCTGTCGGCCTGGAACAGCACGGTGTCGGGCAGGCTGCCGACCACCACCCATTCGCCCAGCGGGAACGGGAAGGTGTCGTCGTAGTTGATGTCCGGGTTGGCGGCGAGGAAGGCGGCGGGGTCGGCGTAGGCCTGGGCGGCCTCGGCGGCGATGCGCTCGATGTCCTCATCGCGCATGCAGCCGGCGCCGATGAGGCGGATAAGTTCGAGCAACTGGTCTTTCATGGGGGGCCCTGCGGGTTGGCGTGAAAGGCGCCAAGGATAGCCGCAAACGCCCCCGAAGGGTTAGCCGGCCTTCGCCTCCAGGCGTGCGGCGGCATCCACCGCGCCCATGGTGCGCGCAGCCGTCAGCGCGGTGGCGCCGGCCGCGTCACGCCGTGCCGGATCAGCCCCCTGGGCCAGCAGGTAGTCGATGATCTCCAGGCGGTTGAACATCGCCGCCAGCATCAGCGCGGTGCGGCCGTCCGCGGCGGCGGCATCCACCGGCACGCCGTGCTCGAGCAGCAGGCGGATCATGGCCAGATCGCCCTTGAAGGCAGCGCCGGCAATCGGCAACTGGCCGTTGTCATTGGCAATCAACGGATCGGCGCCATGGGCCAGCAGCACCCGCACGGCGTCGTGGTGGCCATGGTAGCTGGCCAGCATCAACAAGGTGTCGCCCTTGTGGTTGCGCAGGTCGGCGGGCAGGCCACCGTCAAGCAAGCGGCCGAGCATCGTCGCGTCGCCGCGGCGGGCGCGCTCGAAGACCTCCTCGGCGAAGGCCGCGGTTTCTTCGGCGGTCATGGTGGCGGGCTGGTGATCGGACATCGGGAACCTCCTGGCATCTGGCAATGGGCCAAGTGTCCATCAGGCAACGGCGAGCGGTCCAAGGTTCAGATTCTATCGGCGGCACAGAGCCAGGCTATGACCATGGCCAGACCATGACCGTGCAAAATGCACTGTGCAAAATGCACGGGCGTGCAGATTGCAATGCACAATCTTGAGCAAACAAATTTAAGTCATTGATTTAAAAGCACTTTATCCAAATAAAAGGCTGGCACGGTCACTGCAATCATCAACTCAAGTCTGCCAGTACAACAGTCAGGAGTTGATATGGACCTCATCCAGGAAAAATTCGCCTCGGTTTTCGCCGCCTACCAGGTCACCACTCAGCCGCGTCCGGACGGTGGTGTCCTGCTGACCCTGCGCGCCAGCGACGGCGTGGTGACCCGCCGCGTGCTGACCTACGCGCAACTGCACAGTGCCGAGCAATTGTCCTGGGCGATCAGCGCCATCCGCCGCGACCTGGCCGGGCAGCCAAGCGAGCTGCCGGTAATCTCGATGCTGCAGAGCCAGCAGCGCTTCGCCCTGCCGACCTACCGCTGATCGCGCAACCCTCTTCGCGGGGCACGCCTGCGCTCACCCAAGGACAGCGTGAGCACAGGCGGCCCCGCGAGCCAATTCCTTTAGAATTCGTCGAGTCCGGCAAATTGCCTGGCAGTGGCATCGCCGGTGAACCGCGGCGGCACCGCCGAGTCACTGGCGAACAGACGCAGGGCCAGGCAGAACGGCGTGTCGCCCAGGTCCAGCCAGCGGCGCATGCCGGCCGGCACCACCAGCACATCATCCTTCTCGCACAGCACGGCGTACACCGCATCCCCCAGGCGCAGGCTGACCTGGACGCGCCCGCTGATCAGCGCGAACACTTCCTCGCCGTCATGCACATGCTCGTCGCGCAGGTCAGCCTGGCTCGGGTCGACGCCATCGCGGCTGAGCACGCCGAACACCCGGCTGCCATGGGCAGTCATCAACTGGTCGAGCGACCCACGGCACGCGGCGACCACCTCATCCTGGCTGCTGCCCGGGCGCAGGCGCGCGCCAGACTGCCAGCGGCCGAAGCGCACGCCCTGCTCGGCCAGGGTCGCGGCGATGTCGTCGTGGTGGGTCAGCACCTTGTGCGGCAGTTCCGGGCTGGACGGGTCGAATACGCTGAGGATGCTCATCAGGGGTGGTTCCTGCTGTCTTTGAGTCGGAAGGCAATGATAACGGCTGCCGCGAGCGCCGCGACGCTGGCCATACCAAAGGTGAAGTGCGGGCCCAGCAATTTCCAGCTGTAGCCCGAGTACAGGGCGCCCAACGCGCCGCCGGTGCCCGAGAGCGCCGCGTACAACGCCTGGCCCTGGCCCTGCTGGCGGGCGCCGAAACTGGCCTGGACGAAGGCGATGGCCGCGGCGTGGAAGCAGCCGAACGTGGCCGCGTGCAACACCTGGGCGAACACCAGCACTGCCGGGATATCCGCCAGGTTGCCCAGCAGCAACCAGCGCAAGGCGGCCAGCACAAAGCTGGCCAGAAGCACCTTGCGCACGGAAAAACGGGCAAAGATCCGGCTCATGGCCATGAACACCAGTACCTCGGCCACCACTCCGAGCGCCCACAGCAGACCGATGGCACCACGGCTGTAGCCCAGGTGCTCCAGGTGCAGGGTGAGGAAGGTGTAGTACGGCCCGTGGCTGAGCTGCATGAGGGCCACGCACACATAGAAGGCCAGCACGCCGGGTGCCCGCACCTGCGCGAGGAAGCCCCCTGCCCCGCGCCGCTCGGTCTGCTCCACGGGTTGCGCGTTGGGCACCCAGAGGCTGGCGGCGACAATCCCGGCCATGATCGCCACCATCGCCACCGGGTAGATGTCCAGACTCAGCCATTCGAACAGGCGCCCAAGCCCGACAACCGCAAGGATGAAGCCGATCGAGCCCCATAACCGCACCTGGCTGTAACGCGCGGTCTGGCCATGCAAGTGGGCCAGGGTGATCACCTCGAACTGCGGCAGCACCGCATGCCAGAAGAACGCGTGCAGGGCCATGACCATCGCCAGCCAGGCATAGCTCTTGGCGAAGAAGATCAGCGAAAAGGTCGCCAGTGTCGCCAGCGCGCCCAGGCGCACGATCAGCAGGCGCTGGCCGCTGCGGTCGCCCAGCCAGCCCCACAGGTTGGGAGCGATGCAGCGCATCAACATGGGGATGGCCACCAGCTCGCCGATGCGTGCAGGGGAGAAACCCAGGTGGTCGAAATAAAGGGCCAGGAACGGCGCAGTGGAACCGAGCAGGGCGAAGTAGAAGAGGTAGAAGCTGGAGAGGCGCCAGTAGGGGATCGGGGGCATGCTTCAACCCTGTGGGGGCGCTGCGCACCCCTTTCGCGACACAAGGCCGCACCCATAGGATCCGCATGCATCCTGTGGGTGCGGCCTTGTATCGCGATGGGCCGCCACGCGGCCCCAGGATGAGTCGATCAACGCAAGACCGGCGTATCTACCCGAACATCGGCATTCTGCGCCCGGTGGCGCAGCAGGTGGTCCATCAAGGCGATGGCCATCATCGCCTCGGCGATCGGCGTGGCGCGGATGCCCACGCACGGGTCGTGACGGCCCTTGGTAATCACCTCGACCGGGTTGCCGTCGACGTCGATCGAGCGGCCCGGGGTGGTGATGCTCGAGGTCGGCTTGAGCGCCAGGTGGGCGACGATCGGCTGGCCCGAAGAGATACCGCCGAGGATGCCGCCGGCATTGTTGCTGAGGAAGCCCTCCGGGGTCAGTTCGTCACGGTGCTCGGTGCCACGCTGGGCGACGCTGGCAAAGCCGGCGCCGATTTCCACGCCCTTGACCGCGTTGATGCTCATCAGCGCATGGGCAAGCTCCGCGTCGAGGCGGTCGAAGATCGGCTCGCCCAGGCCCGGCATCACGCCTTCGGCGACCACGGTGATCTTCGCTCCCACCGAGTCCTGGTCACGGCGCAGCTGGTCCATGTAGGCCTCGAGCTCCGGCACCTTGTCCGGGTCGGGGCTGAAGAAGGCGTTCTGCTCGACCGAGTCCCAGGTCTTGAACGGGATCTCGATCGGGCCCAGCTGGCTCATGTAGCCGCGCACGCGGATGCCCTGGGTGGCCAGGTACTTCTTGGCGATGGCGCCAGCCGCCACACGCATCGCGGTTTCGCGCGCCGAGCTGCGGCCACCGCCGCGGTAGTCGCGGATACCGTACTTGTGGTGGTAGGTGTAGTCGGCGTGGGCCGGGCGGAAGAGGTCCTTGATCGCCGAATAGTCCTTGGACTTCTGGTCGGTGTTGCGAACCAGAAGCCCGATCGAGCAACCGGTGGTGCGGCCTTCGAATACGCCGGAGAGGATCTCCACTTCGTCCGGCTCCTGACGCTGGGTGGTATGCCGGCTGGTGCCGGGCTTGCGCCGGTCGAGGTCGTGCTGCAGGTCGGCGAGCGAGATTTCCAGGCCTGGCGGGCAGCCGTCGACAATGGCGACCAACGCCGGACCATGGCTCTCGCCAGCGGTGGTGACAGTGAACAGCTTGCCGTAGGTATTGCCGGACATGGACGCTCCGCGAATCTGCCTGAAGTGGTCGAAACCGGCAGTATACGGAAAACAGCGGGGATTTGGGGGCCGTGCTTGCCCGGCGACGAGCCCCGCGAACCTTCAGCTTGGCCCAAGGTCGAAACATCAACTTCCCATGTAGTCCCCATCCATGAAGTCGCGCCTCGCCGCCCTGCTCCTGCTGTTCTGCGCCAGCCTCGCCCAGGCAGCCCCCACCGTGCTGCAACGCCCCATCGACTTGGACACCGGCCAGGGCGTGCTGCATGGCAGCCTGCTGCTGCCGCAACAAGCCACCCCACCGCCGGTGGTGCTGATCATCGCCGGCTCCGGCCCTACCGACCGCGATGGCAACAACCCCGCCTCCGGACGCATCGACAACCTCAAGCGCCTGGCCCTGTTTCTGGCCGGCGAGCACATCGCCAGCGTGCGCTTCGACAAGCGTGGCGTGGCCGCCAGCCAGCCGGCCACGCCCGACGAGCGCGACCTCAGCGTCGAACGCTATGTCGCCGATGTGGTGGCCTGGGGGCGCGCGTTGCGCCAGGACCCGCGCTTCGGCCCACTGATCCTGGTCGGCCACAGCGAAGGCGCGCTGATCGCCAGCCTGGCCGCCGAGCAGGCCGGCGCCAGCGCGGTGATCACCTTGGCCGGCAGCGGCCGGCCGGTGGCTGATGTGCTGCGCGAACAACTGGCCCTGCGCCTGCCCCCGGCGCAACTGGCCGGGGGCGTGGCGCTGATCGACCGGTTGCAGGCCGGGCAGACCAGCCTCGACGTGCCCGCTCCGCTGCGTCAGGTGTTCCGCCCCAGCGTGCAGCCGTACCTGATCACCCTGCTGCATCAGGACCCGGCGGCGGCGTTCGCCCGGCTCAAGGTGCCCGCGCTGATCGTCCAGGGCCGCAACGACATCCAGGTGGAGGTGGCCGACGCCGAGCGCCTCAAGGCCGCCAAGCCCGACGCCCAACTGGCGCTGATCGACGGCATGAACCACATGCTGCGCATCAGCCCTCGGGAGATGGACCAGCAGCGGGACAGCTACCGCAATCCTGAATTACCGCTGGCCCGAGAGCTGGGAGAGCGCATCGTCCTGTTCATCCACGGGCTGCCGCAGGCCTGAAAGCACCCTCAGGTATTGGCTTGGCCTGCCGATAACGCGGCTAAGAAGGCAGTGATCCGGGGGCATGCGCGCCCGAATCGCGGGCAAGCCCACATCTGCGATGTCCTTGCAGGTACTGGCACCCGGCCGCCGTGCACCTGAGGATTCCCTGATGACCGATGCCCCCGCCGCCGAGGCGACCGAAGAACAAGCCCCGGAAAGCGCCCCGCTGCCCTGGGCGGAGCTTGCAGCCGAGCACTTCCAGTTGCTGCGCCTGGCGCCGCTGCCGACCGACCGCAACAGCGGCGCCCGCCCCCTGCGATTTGTCCAGTTCGGCTACGCCGAGCGCCACGACAAGGCCCACAGCCTGCTGCGCATGGAAATCCGCCTGCCGGGGCAGAAGGTGCGCAAGGAGCAGAACCAGCTGGACATCCGCGTCGACCATGAAACGCGCACAGTGCGCATCGGCGACCCGGCCGGCCTGCAGCTGGAGCCGCTGAACCGTGGCCTTGGCCGCTACCTGCTGGCGCAGGCGGTGCAGTGGCTGCAGCAGCGTTGCTCGCACTATCAGGTCGAGGGTATGAGCTTGCCGAACAAGGACGCTCTGAACGAAGACACCCGCCTGCGCCGCGACCGCGTGCTGAGCAGTGTCGGCCTGGCGGTGGAGTACACCGACGGCCAACTGCTCAAGGGGCGCTTGGTGGAAACGCCAGTGGGCCAGCTCAAGGGCGGCTGGAACACCGAGAAGGTCCAGCGCGTGGACAATCTCGAGGCCGCCGGCATGCTGCAGCAAGCCGAGCAGAACCTGATGGAGAAGGAAGCCCAGTTACGCGAACGTGACGAGCGCGTGGCCAAGTACCGCCGCGAGGACAGCGGCCTGCGCTTCACCATCACCTGCCTGGTGGCGTTCGCGGTGTTCCAGGCCGGGTTGCTGATCTGGATCGCTACCCGCTGACCCGCACCACGCGATCCCTTGCGTCGCGAAAGGGCCGCAAAGCGGCCCCAGCAATCTTTGCATCAACACTGAATCCTGGGGCTGCTACGCTGCCCCTTTCGCGACACAAGGCCGCTTCAGGGGCGGTGTGAATCCGTCAGACCCGCGCCTTGAACAGCTCCTGATGTTGCCGGCACTGCTCGGCCGTCAGCATGAACACCCCGTGCCCACCGCGCTCGAACTCCAGCCAGGCGAAGTCCACCTCGGGATAGAGCGACTCGACGTGCACCTGGCTGTTGCCCACCTCGACGATCATCAGGCCCTTGTCGGTCAAGTGGTCGGCCGCCTCGGCCAGCATGCGCCGCACCAGGTCCAGGCCGTCGTTGCCGCAGGCCAGGCCCAGCTCGGGCTCGTGGTGGTACTCGGCCGGCATGTCGCCGAAATCCTCGGCATCGACATACGGCGGATTGGACAGGATCAGATCAAAGCGTTGCCCCGGCAGGCCGGCGAAACCATCGCCCTGCACGGTGTACACCCGCTCATCGAGGCCATGGCGCTCGATGTTCTGGTTAGCCACCTCCAGCGCGTCAAAGGACAGGTCGGCCAACACCACCTCGGCGTCCTGGAACACCTCGGCGGCGACGATGCCGATACAGCCCGAGCCGGTGCACAGGTCGAGGATGCGCGCCGGCTCCGCAGCCAGCCACGGCTCAAAGCGCTTCTCGATCAATTCACCGATGGGCGAGCGCGGTACCAGCACCCGCTCGTCGACGATGAACGACATGCCGCAGAACCAGGCCTCGCCCAGCAAGTAGGCGGTGGGCACGCGCTCTTCGATACGGCGCTTGAGCAGGTGCTGCAGGCGTACCGTTTCGTCATCCTCCAGCGCGCAGTCCAGGTAGCTGTCGGCCACCTCCCAGGGCAGGTGCACCGCGCCGAGCACCAGCAGGCGGGCTTCGTCCCAGGCGTTGTCGGCACCGTGGCCGAAGAACAGCTCATGTTCATGGAAGCGGCTGACCGCCCAGCGGATATGGTCGCGCAGGGTGCGCAGGCGGGATGTGATCACGGGGTACTCCTTTTCAGACAGGACAAAAGTCTAACAGCCCACACCACACATTTGTTTCCTCCGATGGCCAAACCGATAGCCACAAGCCAGCAACCACGCTGCCTGCGCTGTCAACCATTCACATTGGCGTCAAGGCAAGGGAGAATAGGAGCACAAAAGCCCTACCCAAGGAGCCCTTGATGTCCGTTCCAACCACGATGTTCCGCCTCACTGGCCGCGACTACCCGCCGGCCAAGCTGGGCCAAGCCAGCCTGATCGTCATCGACGCGCAGAAGGAATACCTGAGCGGTCCGCTGGCGCTGTCGGGCATGGACGAGGCCGTGGCGAACATTGCCAGGTTGCTCGATGCCGCCCGCAAGGCCGGCCGCCCGATCATCCACGTGCGCCACCTCGGCACCGTCGGCGGTCGCTTCGACCCCCAGGGCCCGGCGGGCGAGTTCATCCCGGGCCTGGAGCCGCGCGCCGGTGAGATCGTCATCGAAAAGCGCATGCCCAACGCCTTCAAGAACACCAAGCTGCACGAAACGCTGCAGGAGCTCGGCCACCTCGACCTGATCGTCTGCGGTTTCATGAGCCACTCCAGCGTCAGCACCACCGTGCGCCGCGCCAAGGACTATGGTTATCGCTGCACCCTGGTGGAAGACGCCTCGGCGACCCGCGACCTGGCCCTGAAGGACACCGTGATCCCCGCCGCGCAGATCCACCAGTGCGAAATGGCCGTGATGGCCGACAATTTCGCCTGCGTCGCCCCCACCGCCAGCCTGGTCTGAACCACGACCGCCCGGCGGACGGGCGGAACCCCAAGGTGACCCGCAGGTCGAAATCCGGATCAGCTCTACCAGATCCTGAGGAATTCGAATGAAGCTCAAAGGCAGTTTCGATGCCAAGCGCCTGCGCCAGCGCGAGCCTAGCAACTGGGGCGCGCGGGTTGCCGCCGCCCTATCCGTGCTGCTGGCCACCCTGGGCATACTGCTCGCCATGGCCGGCTTCGCCGGCCTGCTGGGCAATTACGCCGCGCTGGCCGAGCTCAATGCCAACCGCCCACTGTCGGCGATTCTCGTCGTGGTCGGGTTGCTGCTGCTGTGGATCGGCGTTCGTGTCTGGCGACGCAGCCGCATCCGCCTGCGCCGTGGCCGCGAGTTAAACCTGTCGCCGCACCTGATGAAGAAGCACGACTGACACACTCACACCTCCCCTGTAGGCGCAGCCTTGTGCTCCTGCACATAACAGCGCACAGCTCAAGGCTTCACTCCGACGCACAGTCGCGTAAACTACGCCGCCCACGTGGAGGCACCATGCAAGACGACGACTTTTCCCTCTTCCGCAGCCAAGTGCAGGGCGTCAAGCCGATCAAGCACGACCGCGCCGAAGTCGGCAAACCCAAGGCCGACCGCAAGCAGCTGGCCGGTCTGCGCCAGGCGGCGACCGTCCGCAGCGACCAGCCGCTGGTGATTGATGGCCTGTCCGACCAGTTCGTCATCGACGTTGGCGCCGAGGATGAACTGATGTGGCGCCGTGACGGCGTCCAGGAAACCCAGATCCGCAAGCTCAAGCTCGGCCAGATCGCCTTCGAGGGCAGCCTCGACTTGCATGGCATGAGCGTCGAGAAGGCCCGCGAGACACTTTGGGACTTTATCGCCGAGGCGACCAAGCTCGAAGTGCGCTGCGTGCGCGTCACCCACGGCAAGGCCGCGCGCCTGGACGGCAAGCGCCCGATGATCAAGAGCCACGTCAACACCTGGCTGCGCCAGCACCCGCAGGTGCTCGGCTTCGCCTCATGCCAGGCCCGCCACGGCGGTACCGGCGCGGTGTACGTGATGCTCAAGCGAACCATGCTCGAAGGCCGCGACGAGTGACATCGCGCTTGCAGCGCCGCCGTCGCCGCCGTACCCTTCGTCTTTGCGAAATTTTCCACAGGTAGATCCATGTCCCTGGAACAAAACTACACCGCGATCCTCAGCCAGATCGGCGAGGACGTCTCCCGCGAGGGCCTGCTCGACACGCCCAAGCGGGCCGCAAAGGCCATGAAATACCTTTGCCGCGGTTATGAGCAAACCCTGGAAGAAGTGACCAACGGCGCGTTGTTCACCTCCGACAACAGCGAAATGGTGCTGGTCCGGGATATCGAGCTGTACTCGATGTGCGAACACCACATGCTGCCGTTCATCGGCAAGGCCCACGTGGCCTACCTGCCCAAGGGCAAGGTGCTGGGCCTGTCCAAGGTGGCGCGGATCGTCGACATGTACGCCCGTCGCCTGCAGATCCAGGAAAACCTCAGCCGCCAGATCGCCGAGGCCGTGCAGCAGGTGACCGGCGCCGCGGGCGTGGCGGTGGTCATCGAGGCCAAGCACATGTGCATGATGATGCGCGGTGTCGAAAAGCAGAACTCGACCATGCTCACCTCGGTGATGCTCGGCGAATTCCGCGAGAACGCCTCCACCCGCAGCGAGTTCCTCAGCCTGATCAAGTGATCGGCCTGTGTTCCGAGCCGACCCCATGGGGTCGGCTTTTTCATTTCAGGAGTTGCCCATGATCGTCAAAGCCCTGCGAGTCGGCCTCGGCCAGCTAATCGTGTTCGGCGACTGGATCAGTCGCCCGGCGAAAAAACAGCGCGATGCCGCGGCCCAGGCCCAGGTCGAGCAGCAGGCCAAGGACCTGGCGCTGTACCAGTTCCACGCCTGCCCGTTCTGCGTGAAGACCCGTCGCACCCTGCACCGCCTGAACGTACCGGTGGCACTGCGCGATGCCAAGAACGACCCGCAGCACCGCCAGGCGCTGCTCGAAGGCGGCGGCCGGGTGAAGGTACCGTGCCTGCGGATCGAGGAGGACGGCAAGGTGACCTGGATGTATGAGTCCAAGGACATCATTGCCTATCTGGACAAACGCTTCGCGGCGGCCTGACCGCTCCTACACAGGGTGCAATGAGGCCGGTCAATCCACCATCGGCACATGCCGTGGATGGCTGGCCACCCGCGCCAGCCAGGCCTGCACGGCCGGGTAACCCGCCAGGTCAAAGCCCCCCTGATGCGCCACATGGGTGTAGGCGTACAACGCTATATCGGCGATGGAGTACTGTTCGCCGACCAGGTAAGGCGTCATTTCCAGCTGTTTGTTCATCACCTTGAGCGCCTTGTAGCCGCCCTTGTGCAGCCCCCTGTACTCCTCCAGGCGCTCGTCGGGCAAGCCCAGGTAGAACTGGATGAAGCGCGCCACGGCAATGTACGGCTCGTGGCTGTACTGCTCGAAGAACTGCCACTGCAGGACCTGGGTACGCAAGCGTGGCTCGCTGGGCAGGAACTCGCTGCCATCGGCCAGGTAGTTGAGAATCGCGTTGGACTCCCACAAGCACGTGCCGTCCTCGAGCTTGAGCACCGGCACCTTGCCGTTGGGGTTCATGGCCAGGAACGCGGGGGTTTCGGTCTCGCCCTTGAGAATATCCACCGGGTGCCACTCATACGGACGGTCGAGCAGGCTCAGCATCAGCTTGACCTTGTAGCAGTTGCCCGACTGGTAATCCCCATACACCTTGTACATCGCCCCTCCCCTTTTTACGCAGTTGCGCAGTAATACCCCATAGTTGGCGACTGTACGGCTAAATGCAATGCCTGCTGTATGGCAAGGATCACGCCATTGCACGGTAGCCTGAAAAAACTGCTTACACCTGTACAAGGAATTCCCCATGACCGATGCCACCTCCGCGCGCCTGCGGCCGCTGGCGGACAGCTCCCCATCGGCGGTCGTCGCCGGCTTCATCGCCATGCTCACCGGCTATACCAGCTCGCTCGTGCTGATGTTCCAGGCCGGCCAGGCCGCCGGCCTGACCAGCGCGCAGATCTCGTCGTGGATCTGGGCCCTGTCGATCGGCATGGCGGTGTGCAGCATCGGCCTGTCGCTGCGCTACCGTACCCCGGTCACCGTGGCCTGGTCGACACCCGGCGCGGCGCTGCTGATCACCAGCCTCGGCGGCGTCACCTACGGCGAGGCCATCGGCGCCTATATCACCTGCGCCGTGCTGGTGCTGATATGCGGCCTGACTGGCAGTTTCGAGCGCTTGGTGCGGCGCATCCCCGCCTCGCTCGCCTCGGCCCTGCTGGCCGGCATCCTGTTCAAGATCGGCAGCGAAATCTTCGTCGCCGCCCAGCATCGCACGGTGCTGGTGCTGGGCATGTTCTTCAGCTACCTGCTGGTCAAGCGCCTGTCACCGCGCTACTGCGTGCTGGCCGCGCTGCTGGTCGGCACGGCGCTGTCCGGTGCCCTGGGGCTGCTGGACTTCAGCGACTTCCAGCTGGAAATCGCCACTCCGGTGTGGACCACGCCGAGCTTCTCGCTGGCGGCGACCATCAGTATCGGCATCCCACTGTTCGTGGTGGCCATGACCTCACAGAACATGCCCGGCGTCGCCGTGCTGCGCGCCGACGGCTACCAGGTGCCGGCCTCGCCGCTGATCTCGGCCACCGGGTTCGCCTCGCTGCTGCTGGCGCCGTTCGGCTCCCACGGCATCAACCTGGCGGCGATCAGCGCGGCGATCTGCACCGGGCCGCATGCCCATGAAGACCCGGCCAAGCGCTACACGGCGGCGGTGTGGTGCGGGATCTTCTACGGCATCGCCGGCACCTTCGGCGCGACCCTGGCGGCGCTGTTCGGCGCCCTGCCCAAGGAACTGGTGCTGTCGATCGCCGCCCTGGCGCTGTTCGGCTCGATCATGAACGGCCTGAGCGTGGCCATGGGCGAGGCACGCGAGCGCGAGGCGGCGCTGATCACCTTCATGGTCACGGCGTCTGGGTTCACCCTGTTCTCGATCGGCTCGGCGTTCTGGGGGATCGTGGCGGGGGTGTTGACCTTGCTGATCCTCAGTCCGCGCAGGGGCTGACAACGCTATCGCGGGGCAAGCCACAGCCAATCACAGGCGAAAGTGCCCCACCATCCCCTTCAGGTCACTGCCCAACTGCGCCAGCTCGACGCTTGAGCGGGCATTGTCCTCCATCGCCAGCGCCGCCTGGTCGGCGCTGCCACGGATCTGGGTGACGCTGCGGCTGATTTCCTCCGCCACCGAACTTTGCTGCTCGGCCGCCGCAGCAATCTGCTGATTCATCTGCTGGATCAACGACACCGCCGCGGCGATGCTGCCCAGGGCGCTCTCGGTCTGCAGCGTGTCGGCCACCGCCAGGCGCACCAGCTCGGTGCTGCCACGGATCTGCGTCACCGACTGCTGGGCGTTGCCGCGCAGGCTGGCGACCAGCCGTTCGATCTCCTCGGTGGACTGCTGGGTACGCCGGGCCAGCGCGCGCACTTCATCGGCCACCACGGCGAAGCCACGGCCCTGCTCGCCGGCGCGGGCTGCCTCGATCGCCGCGTTGAGCGCCAGCAGGTTGGTCTGTTCAGCCACGCTCTTGATCACTTCCAGCATATCTCCGATGGTATGGATCTCGGCGCTGAGACTGTCGATACCACTGCTGGCGGTTTCGGCCGCCACCGCCAGCTGCTCGATGCGCTGCATGCTCTGGCGTACCACCTGCTGCCCCGACTCGACCTTGTCGTCGGCATCCTGGGCCGCCTGGGCTGCCTGCTCGGCGTTGCGCGCCACATCGTGAACAGTCGCGGTCATCTGCTGCATGGCGGTGGCCACCTGCTCGGTCTCGTCCTTCTGGCTGCCCACTTCGCGGTTGGTCTGCTCGGTCACCGCCGACAAGGCCTGGGCGCTGCCGGCCAGCTGATCGATACCCTGCTGCAGGCCACTGACGATGCCCGACAGTCCCTCGGCCATCTGCTGCATGGCCTGCAGCAGCTGACCGACCTCGTCGGCACGCGGCGGCTCGGCCTCGATACCCAACTCGCCTGCGGCAATGCGCCGGGCACGGCTGATCACCCGCTTGAGCGGCGCGACCACGGCGCGGGTGATCAACCAGGCCGCCAGCACGCCTACCAGCAGAGCCAGGGCCGTGGCCGCGGCGATGGCCACGGTGTTGCGCGCAAGCTCCGCCTGCATGGCCTGCTCCTGGGCGACGTAGGCCTGGTCGACCCGCGTGGTGACCTGCTCGGCCCGGGCCTGCAGCTGATCCTTGATCCCCCGCTCCTGGCCCAGCAGGTCGGTGTACTCGTTGAGTTTTTCAGAAAAACTCGCGATATGCCCGGCCACTTCGCCCAGCACGCTCTGGTAGCCGGCGTCGGTGACCGCCGACTTGAGCTGCTCCACCAGGCCGGCCGCCTCCACCGTTTGGGCGATGCGCCCCTCGGCAACGGCCTCGCCGCCCTTGCGGCTCTGCTCCAGGCGTACCCGGGCCTCGTCCATGGCCTGCAGCATCAGCCGCGACACCTGCGCCACCTGCCCGGCCTGCTCGAGGAACTCACCGCCCTGCTGCCCCTGGGACTGCTTGAGGGTATAGGTGCCATCGTCGGCCAATCCGGCCTGTAGCACATCGAGGTTGTTGGCCACGCTCGACACCGACCAGCTGGCCATGTCCAGCGCCAGCTCCTTGGCCTGCACGGCCTGGACGAACTGATCGAAGGCCTGCCCGTAGGCGTTAAGGTCGGCCTCGGCCCAAGACAGCGCCGGCACCGCGCGGGCCCGCTCCACCAGCCCCTGCAGGCCAGTACGCAGGGCATCGGCCTCCTTGACGTCCGAGCGCAGGGCGAAGGCCTGCTCGTGCTGGCGCAGCTTTAACAGGTCAGTGTTGAACTGGGCCATCTGCCGCAGCTCCTCGAAGCGCTGGCCGACGTTGCCCAGGGCGTACACACCGATGGCGGCCACCACCAGGGTGAGCAGCAACACCAGGGCGAAACCCAGGCCCAGCTTGCGCGCCATGCCCAGGTTGGCCAATACACCGTGCTTGGTCGCCGTCATCACCGCCCTCCTCGCCTTTTGGCCCTCTGCCAACGGCAAGAGTGACAATGGCGCCGACCTCGTCACAAGGGGCGGGCGCGTGAATGGTGTCATTTAGCTATGAGCGTGTCGCTTTCAGACTGCCGGAGGTCGCCCCGCATGCCGGAAGAACGCCTGGGCCCGGGAATCCTGTCCATAGGCGACATTGATCCGCAGCCAGTCGCTGGCCCGCCCCTGCGGATCGAAGGCGCTGCCCGGGGTGAGCAGCACCGCATGCTCCAGCGCCAATCGCTCCAGCTCGGCAAAGTCGCGCCCAGGCACCCGGGCCCATACGAACATGCCGCCTACCGGCTCGCAAAACACCTCCCAGCCGCAGGCCTCCAGCTGCCCCAGGGTCGTGGCCCGGTGCTGACCCAAGCGCAATCGCAGACGCTGCACGCTCTTGCGGTAGCCGCCATTGGCCAGCATCTGCCCGACCACCTGTTCGGCGAAGCGCGAGGTGCCAATGCCAGCCACCATCTTCAGTTCGGCCAGGCGCGCGATCAACGGCGGGTCGGCCACCAGGTAGCCGACCCGCAACGAACTGCTGAGGGTCTTGGAGAAACTGCCGATGTAGATCACCCGCTGCTCGCTGTCGAGGGTCGCCAGGCGCGTGGCCGGGCCGTCCTGGAAGTCCGCATACAGATCGTCCTCGACGATCCGCAGGTCATGCTCACGGGCCAGTTCCAGCAAGCGGTAGGCCACCTTGGGCGTCAGGCAGGTGCCAGTCGGGTTCTGGTACAGGCTGTTGATGAACAGGCACCGGGGCAGGTGCTCGGCCAGCAACTGCTCGAGCACCACCAGGTCCGGGCCAGTGGCGGTGCGCGGCACCTCGAGCATGTGCACACCGTGCAGGCGCAGCAAGTTGTACAGATTGTAATAGCCGGGGCGCTCCACCAGCACTGTATCTCCCGGATTCAGCAAGGTTCGCACCAGCAGGTCCAGGGCATGGCTGGCGCCCTGGGTGGTGACGATCCGCTCCGGCTCGGCGGCGATATCCAGCCGCGCCAGCCCCTTGTGCAGTTGCAGACGCAGGCTGGCCAGGCCCTGGGGCGGGCAGTAGTCGAATAGCGCCTCGGGCGCGCCGCGGCTGACCTGGCGGATGGCCTGGGCCAGCTCGGCTTCGGCGCGCCAGGCCACCGGCAGCCAGCCGCAGCCGAGCTTGAGCAATTGTTCATGGCCTTCGCGAAACTGACGCCAACTGCCGTTGATCGCCTCACCCCAGGACTCCCCAGGGTCGGGCCGCAGGCCCGGTTTGCGCTCGGCGACAAAGAAGCCCGCGCCATGCCGCGCCTGCAGCCAGCCGTTGGCCGCCAGGCGGTCGTAGGCCTCGATTACGCAGGAGGCGCTTACCGCCTGGGCCTTGGCCAGCGCGCGGATCGACGGCAAGCGCGCACCGGGGCGCAGGCGCTGCTGTTCGATCCAGGCCTGCAGGTGCTCGGTCAGTTGCTGGACCAAGGGGATGGGAAGATCACGATCAAGATGAAAATGCATGGCAAGTGTTCGCTGTTTTCAGGCAAACAGTTAAGCATAAATGCTCCGCGAGTGTGCCTTGGCGAGCACCACTGCCAAGGCCGATGCTGCCAGTCACTGTCACTGCCTTGCGGATCCGTACCGATGTCCACTCGCCATGCCCCAGTCCTGCTGGCCTTCGCCCTGTGCCTGATCACCCTCGCGGTGAACCTGCAGGCCCCGCTTTACATCACCTACGCCGACCTGTCCGGGCAAGGCGCGGCGGCGACCGCCGTGGCCTTCTCCGGCTATGTGCTCGGCGTGCTGCCGGTGCTGTTGGCCCTCGGCGGCTTGGCTGACCGGGTGGGCCGACGCCCGCTGATCCTGGTCGCGCTAGCCCTGTCGATGGTCGCCACGCTGCTCATGCTGCTGGCACCGAGCCTGCAGATGCTGGGCCTGGCGCGCCTGTTCCTGGGGCTGGGCACAGGCCTTGCCTCGGCCACCGCCACCGCCTACATGAGCGAACTGATGGCGCCGGACGCCGATAGCCGGGCCGCCACCTGGGTCACCGCCAGCACGTCGCTCGGTTTCGGCCTGGGCGCGGCACTGACCAGCCTGTTCCTGCTGCGCGGCCCGACCCTCACCCCCGGCAGTTTCCACCTGCAACTGGCATTGGCCGCCCTCGCCTTGCTGCTGGTCTGGCGTCTTCCCGACCCTCGTCCGGCGCAGTGCGGCGCCATGCTGCGCCTGCCCTGCTACCCCGCCGGCAGCCTGGCCTATGGTTTGGCGATCCTGCTGGCCTGGGCCTGTGTCGGGTTGGTGATCGCCCTGCTGCCGGGGATCCTGCGCCAGCACGGGCTGAGTGCCTGGTCGGGGTTCTCGACCTTCTGCGTGATCAGTTGCGGCTTGTTGTTCCAGCCGCTGGCCCGGCGCCTGGCCAGTGCCCAGGCGACCTTGCTGGGGCTGCTGATCCTGCCGTGCAGCTACGCGCTGCTGGCCTGGGGGGCCGACAGCGGCAATCTGCTGGGTGTGCTGCTGGGCGCCGTGGCCGCGAGCAGCGCCTGCTATGGCTTCATCTACCTGGGTGGCTTGGCGGCGGTGAATGAGCGGGCCGGGAGCGAGAAGACCCGGGCCAGTGCCGGGTTCTTCCTGCTCGCCTACCTGGGATTCAGCCTGCCGGTGATTTTTACCGGATTGCTCAGCGACCGGCTCGGCTCGCGACTGGCGCTGATCGCCTTCGGCGGCGTGTTGCTGCTCGGCTGCGCAGCCGTGGCACTGACCCTGTGGACAACCTCAGTCAAATCGCCAACGCGCCGCCATCGACAGTCAGACTGTGCCCGGTCGTGAACGCCGCGCCATCGCTGCACAGGTACAGCACCGCGCTGGCGATCTCCTCGACCTTGCCGATGCGCCCGACCGGGTGCATCGCCGCGGCAAACTCGGCCTTGCGCGGATCGGCCTCGTAGGCGCGGCGGAACATATCGGTGTCGATCACCGCCGGGCACACCGCGTTGACCCGGATGCCCTTCTTCGCATACTCGATGGCCGCCGATTTGGTCAGGCCGATCACCGCATGCTTGGACGCCGCGTAGATGCTCATCTTCGGCGCCGCCGACAGCCCAGCCACCGAGGCGGTGTTGACGATGGCCCCACCGCCCTGTGCCAGCAACAGCGGTAGCTGATACTTCATGCACAGCCACACACCCTTGACGTTGACCCCCATGATCGCATCGAACTCCGCCTCGCTGCCCTCCGCCAGGCGCCCCTTCTCGATCTCGATACCGGCGTTGTTAAAGGCATAGTCGAGCCGGCCATAAACCGTGATGACCTGCTCATGCAACTGACGCACATCGTCGTCACGGGTGACATCGCAGGCGACGAACAGCGCCTCGCCGCCAGCCTGGCGAATCAGCGCCACGGTGGCTTCACCGCCGGTCGCGTCACGGTCGGCCACCACCACCTTGAGCCCCTCGGCGGCGAATGCCTGGGCCGTCGCCCGGCCGATGCCCGCCGCGCCACCGGTGACCAGGGCAACCTGGCCGGAGAAAGTCATGCTCATCACTGGCTCCTGCAAAAGGATGGGAAGTCGTGGCTGAGTCTAGTCAGGGCACCGCCGGGCTGGGCAGCATCATCAAGGGCACGGTTGGACTACTATCGTTCGCGGTGATCTTGCGTGACGCGGCCCATTCAACCCGCCGATCATCAGCCCCTCACACTCGTTCAGGAGAACTCGCCATGCCCCACACCAACCGCCGTTTCCTGCTGACCAAGCGCCCGGTCGGCGCCGTGCGCCGTGACGATTTCACCTATGAGCAGGGGCCCGCCAGCGAGCCGGGCGAAGGCCAGGTGCTGGTGAAGAACCTCTACCTGTCGCTGGACCCGGCCATGCGTGGCTGGATGAACGAAGGCAAGTCGTACATCCCGCCCGTGGGCCTGGGCCAGGTCATGCGCGCCCTCGGCGTCGGCGAGGTGGTCAGCTCCAAGCATCCGGACTACAAGCCCGGCGACCATGTCAGCGGTGCCATTGGCGTGCAGGATTACTTCACCGGCGAACCCCAGGGCCTGCACAAGATCGACCCGCGCCTGGCGCCCCTGCCCCGCTACCTGTCCGCCCTGGGCATGACCGGCATGACCGCCTACTTCGCCCTGCTCGATGTCGGCCAGCCCAAGGCCGGCGAGACCGTGGTGATCTCCGGTGCCGCCGGCGCGGTCGGCAGCATTGCCGGGCAGATCGCCAAGCTCAAGGGCTGCCGCGTGGTGGGCATCGCCGGGGGCGCGCAGAAGTGCCAGTACCTGCTGGACGAACTGGGCTTCGACGGCGTCATCGACTACAAGGCCGAGGACGTGCTGGCCGGTCTCAAGCGCGAATGCCCCAATGGCGTGGATGTGTACTTCGACAACGTCGGCGGCGACATCCTCGATGCCGTGCTGTCGCGCCTGAACTTCAAGGCCCGGGTGGTGATCTGCGGCGCCATCAGCCAGTACAACAACAAGGAAGCGGTCAAGGGCCCGGCCAACTACTTGTCGCTGCTGGTCAACCGTGCGCGCATGGAAGGCTTCGTGGTGATGGACTACGTCAAGGAGTACGGCAAGGCCGCGCAGGAAATGGCCGGCTGGCTGGCCAGCGGCAAGGTGAAGAGCAAGGAAGATGTGGTGGAGGGCCTGGAGACCTTCCCCGAGACGCTGCTCAAGCTGTTCAGCGGGGAGAATTTCGGCAAGCTGGTGTTGAAGGTCTGATATCAGCAGCCAGGCGCCTTGTGGGAGCGGGGCAAGCCCGCTCCCACGATCCCTGATTCAACCGCGGATTTCAGCCACAACGGCAGCCAACGCCTTGGCAGGATCCGCCGCCTGGCTGATCGGACGCCCGATCACCAGGTAATCGGAGCCGGCGTCCAGTGCCTGACGCGGGGTCAGAATCCGGCGCTGGTCATCCTGGGCACTGCCCGCCGGGCGAATCCCCGGGGTCACCAATTGCAGCGACGGATGCGCCGCCTTCAGTGCCGGCGCTTCCAGTGCCGAGCACACCAGGCCGTCCATGCCGGCTTTTTGCGCGAGCGCCGCCAGGCGCAGCACCTGCTCCTGCGGATCGACATCCAGGCCAATGCCGGCCAGGTCCTCACGCTCCATGCTGGTCAGCACGGTCACGCCGATCAGCAGCGGCTGCGGGCCGCTGCGCTTGTCCAGCTCCTCGCGGCAGGCCGACATCATGCGCAGGCCACCGGAGCAGTGCACATTGACCATCCATACACCCATCTCAGCCGCGGCCTTGACCGCCATGGCGGTGGTGTTGGGGATGTCGTGGAATTTCAGGTCGAGGAATACTTCGAAGCCCTTGCTGCACAGGGTTTCGACTATCCCTGAGGCGCTGCTGGTAAACAGTTCCTTGCCCACCTTGACCCGGCACAGGGCAGGGTCGAGCTGGTCGGCCAGCTTCAGTGCGGCGTCACGGGTGGGGAAATCCAGGGCGACGATCAGGGGCGTCTGGCAGGCGGACATGGGCAGGGTCTCTTGGCAAGTCGTAAACGGCGCGCATTGTAAACGAAGTGGCGTGGGGTTTGGGGGCCGCGGGTCATGAGATTTGGCCCGGCCGCGGGCGGCTCCTATAATTGAACCAACGGCTGCGGCAATGGCTCGAATGCCATGTAAGCGGTGCTCTGTAGGCTTTCTGGAGAATCTCGATGCCTTGGTATGCCTGGTTGATACTGCTGGTTGCTCTCGGGTCGATTGTCGGCGGGTTGATGATGCTGCGGGATACGGCGAAGAAGTTGCCGTTGACGGAGGAGCAACTCAAAAAGATTCATGAGCGAAATGCCGAAATGGATGCCAAAGAAGCGAAGGACCGTTAAGTCCGCTCATTCGTGGGGCAGACTTGCACACCTGCCCCAACCAGTCTCAATTGACCGTTAACTTGTCACGATTACGCTCCAAAATAGCCTTTCCGATGCCTTCGACCTCAAGCAACTCCTCTACCGTGGCGAAATCCCCATTATTGTTGCGATAGGTGACAATGGCTTCGGACTTGGATTGGCCGACCCCTGATAACTCACGCTGCAAGGTCGAGGCATCGGCGGTGTTGATATTGAGTTTGCCAACACCCTGCTCCGCGGTGACCGCTGCCGACGGCAGTTCGGCCACCATCGGCGTGTTTTGTACAGCACCGGCACCCAGGGTGAAAGAAGCAGCGATAGCAGTCAGCAAGGCGGTGAAAATATTGTGGCGCATAGAAGTTTCTCCATGGATTCTTGGGTTCGAGAAGCAGCTTTTCCTTAGCTGCTTCTCAACGCTAGACGCCAGAATTTCGACTAGCAAACTGGGACAGGCTAGAATTGCTTTCCAAATAATTCAACGAGTTGTCGCACCGCCCACGACACCTTCCTGCGACACTTGGATACTGGTAAAATTGTGCGCCACGCCAACGCCATTGGACCAGGCGCCCCTCAGAGTACCGACTTGTATACACCAAATTACAGTACGTTCTTTCGCTCCTTTGCGGCCAATACCAAAGGGCGGGATTTCGTCGTTGGTGACGTCCACGGGCATTTCGAGTTGCTGGAGGAGCTGCTGACGCAGATTCACTTCCAGCCCGCGGCAGACCGCCTATTTGTTACTGGCGATGTAATAGATCGTGGACCTCGGTCACATGACGTCATGACATGGCTGGACAAACCGTGGTTCCACTCGGTCAGGGGCAATCACGAGCAGATGGTGCTCGATTACGTGGCTGGCGTGGGGGACCCTCCACGTCACGCACGCAACGGCGGAGCGTGGTTCTATGAGCTTACGTCGCTGGAACAGCAGCAAATTGCCGAACGGCTGTTTGAGCTGCCCATTGCCATGCAGGTTTCTCTGCCTTCGGGAGAAAACGTCGGGATTATCCATGCCGAATCTCCGTGCTGGAAAGACGACCTGAGTTGGCTCGATGCCGTCGCATCGCTGAACTCCCCCGATCACGAGATCCAGCGCGCGGCCCTGACCCAAGCACTGTATGCCAGAGACCGGATCAGTTCACATGACGAGCAACCCGTAAGGGGCGTGGATCGTTTGTATGTCGGACATTCGACTACCCCTGATGTCCTGCAACTGGGTAACGTGATCTACATTGACACCGGATGCTCCTTTGCCGACGGGAGGCTGACTGCAATTAACCTTTTGAATGGCAAGGCGTGGTCCTGTCCCTTCCCCCAAATCTAATCTATCTATGCCTGACGGAGTCCACCTCGTGCTGCTTGGAGCCCACCAAACAATGAGACCCCTGAGCGAGAAATGTGTAACGTTTTTCGACTTTTTGAGATTTGGTCTCGCTCAAGTTGTCCTGATCGGGCACGGCATCGGAATGTTCTACAGCTACTGGGGCGGTTTCTTCCCAAAGCATATTCCGTACCTGCAGCAGATTGCCGTGGTCGGATTTTTCTTCGTCTCCGGCTTTCTGATCTGCCGTAGTGTCATGACGAACTTCAAATACAAAGGAGGCGATGCCACACACTATTTTGTAGATCGTTTTGCGCGCATCTACACGACACTGATCCCATCCTTGCTGTTTGTACTGGTGGCAGACCTTCTGTTCTCCTGCGCCTATCCTGAGGCTGCACTGCTGACCTACGTCAGAGCGAAGAACTTCATATACAACCTGGGTTTGATACCTTCAATGCCCCTTGGTACTTTGCGGCCCATTTGGAGCCTAATGTTCGAGTGGTGGATTTATATACTGTTCGGCGGCCTGGTGTTCTTCCGCAAGCGCTGGTTCCTTTGCCTGATATGCATCTGGATGGGCGCCAAATACACCTTCACGGTCAATGCTCAGGGTGAGGCCGGGCACCTTGAGGTGATATGGTTTGCCGGTGCTCTAGGGGCCTTCTGGTTCGACCGCCTGACCCAGCGCACGGAAATCGCACGCTTGAGCTGGCCCGCGTTGAGCGGCGCCGTCGCCATTTACCTATATACCAAGAACAGCTACCACTTGGTCGCCGGCCTGCTGATGACGCTCGGGTTGGTTCTGCTGGCAGCCAGGCTAAATAGCGATGAAAAAGCCGTAAGCCAGGTAAAGAAGCAGCGCTACGCAGCGCTGGCAGGTTTCAGCTTCACCCTGTTCATGACCCATTACACTGTCCTTTACTGGATCCAACAAGCGCTCGGTAGCACCACGATCGGATTCCTATCATCCATATTGCTGGCCAACCTTCTGGCATTTGCCCTCGCCTACTGTACCGAGCGACACCACAAGACAGTTGCCGTACTTTTGCTTGAGCTCGTTCGCCGGCGTCGCTGGCGCTTGAGCCAATCCTCCAACTGACACCCAAGCAAAAAATTCCCGGCAAATGCCGGGAATTTTCAAGTCAGGGGTCCAGTCGCCGTTGCTGATAGATCCAGTCAACAATCTCTCCATCCGGGGTATAGCCACTGACCGTTTCACGCAACAGCTGCCGAACGTGGGCATAGTCATCGCCCTTGACCGCACTCTGCAACTCGTCGAGCCGCTCTTTCAAGACATCCCAGGACAGATAGTCCTCATGAGCACTCATGATCATTGGATGGCGCGTGGCCACAACGTTGTCACCGATCAGCAACTCCTCGTAGAGTTTTTCCCCGGGACGCAGCCCCGTAAACTCAATGGCAATATCACCATGAGGGTTGCGCTCAGAGCGCGTGCTGAAGCCGGACAGATGGATCATCTTTTCCGCGAGTTCGACGATCCGTACCGGCTCCCCCATATCCAACACAAAGACGTCCCCACCCTGCCCCATGGAGCCGGCCTGAATGACCAGCTGTGCAGCTTCCGGAATGGTCATGAAATAGCGAGTAATCTTCGGATGGGTGACCGTCAATGGGCCACCTGCTTTGATCTGCTTGTGAAATAGCGGAATAACCGACCCAGAAGAGCCCAGTACATTGCCGAAGCGAACCATCGTGAAACGGGTCTTGTTGACGTGCGATACATTAGCGGTATCGCCAAACAACACCGGAGCCAACTCACGGCTAAGCGCCTGTAGCGTCATTTCCGCCAAGCGCTTGGTACTCCCCATGACATTGGTCGGGCGTACAGCCTTGTCGGTGGAGATGAGCACGAAGTTCGAAACTCCGGCCTGCAAAGCAGCCTGCGCAGTATTCAAGGTGCCAATGACATTGTTCAGCACGCCTTCAGCGATGTTGTGCTCGACCATTGGTACATGCTTGTAGGCCGCGGCGTGATACACCGTGTCGACACGCCAGGCTTTCATGATGTCAAGCATCTGAGCCTGATTGCGCACCGAACCGAGAAATGGCAGCAGCTTGATCGCCAGCGACTCTCTTGCGATGCGTTGCTCCAGCTCGGAGAGAATACTATAGAGGTTGAATTCGCTGTGTTCGAACAACAACAACACACGAGGTTTCAGGCCAATAATCTGTCTGCACAACTCTGATCCTATCGAACCGCCGGCTCCAGTCACCATGACCGACTGACCAGCAATACAACGTTCCAACAGGTCAGCCTGTGCAGGGACCGCATCGCGCCCCAGCAAGTCGGCGATGTCGACCTCCTGGATGTCGTCAAGCTTTACCCGACCGCTGGCAAGATCCATGAACCCTGGGATGCTACGAACATGCAAGGGAAAACCCTCGAGAAATCCGAGAATTTCCCGACGCCGCCCCCGTGTTGCCGAGGGAATGGCCAGGAGAATTTCCTGCGCCCCAGTGTGATCGATCATTCGCTGTAAATGACGTGGTTTGTAAACCTGCAACCCTGAAATCACGCGATCCGCAATGCTACCGTCGTCATCTATGAAAGCCACTGGGCGCATTACCTTGCCAAGGCGCAATGCGGCTACTAACTGGTTGCCCGCCGCACCAGCGCCATAAATCGCCACTTTGGGCAGGCCATCATCACGACTGGTGAATGGTACATGCTGCGCCGCAGTGAACCAGTCCCCCAGAAAGTATTGCCGCATAGCCAGCCGCAAACCACCTACCATCACCAGGCTCAACCACCAGTAGTTGAAAATGATCGAGCGCGGCACCACATTCTGGTGATTGCTGTACCAATAGACGACAACACCCAGGATCAGTGAGGAAAGGCTGACAGCCTTGATGATGGCAATGAGGGCATCATTCCCGAAATAACGCATGACCGCGCGGTACATGCCAAAACGGATAAACAAAGGGACAGCGACGATTGGCGCACTGGTGAACAGCCAGAAGTGGTCCTTGATGGGGTTGGCCATTTCGTCGATACCTAGACGCACAACAAACGCCAGCCACAACGCAACCCAGACCAATACGACGTCAGTCGACACCTGCAACAGGCGCTTTTGACGACGTGGCAAGCCCACTAGAAATGCCCGCAACCTATCCATAACCCCCTCGAACACCTTTGCTGCTCCCATAATTACCTACAGCTGTAACCAGATACGGGCTGCACACTGGCACCACGTGAATCTGTCTCACTCCAGCGCACCGGCTCGATAGCGGACAGCTATCACAACCAGCGGTACATAAGCGATCAACACGCCCAGCGCACCATCCAAGTCCAGCAGGATGACGCACATGGCGATGGGAAACAACCAGAAAAGATTCACCCCCCCCACCGCCAGTGTGACAGGGAGATGCTTACCGTACAGCCGCGAGGCAAACTGGTAGGCATGACTGCGATGCGCCTCAAAGACCCTATCGCCTCGTGACAGGCGACGAATAAGTGTATAAGTGGCATCGACGATGAATACACCAAGCAAAATCAGCCAGCACCAAAACAGTTGTGAGGACGTCCAAGCCGCCTGCAACGACAGCACGCCCAGGACAATCCCGAGAAACCCGCTCCCCGCATCGCCCATGAAAATGCGTGCAGGCGGGAAGTTCCAGTATAGGAAACCGACAACCGCCATCGCCAACAGCAACGGCAACATCACCAACTGCTCGAACCCTGCGAGCCAGTAAAGCAGGCACGCCCCCAGGCAGGCACAAATAGCCTCGACACTGGCGATGCCGTCGATACCGTCCATGAAGTTGTAAAGGTTCAATATCCAAACCAAGTAGAAGATAGCAATACCCACTCCGAGCCAGCCAAGATCGACTTGCACCCCAAACACATGGACAGCTGGAAAGCCCCCCAACCAGGCAAGTGCCCAAACCGCCGCCAGGAAATGCCCGAGCAATCGCCAACGGGCAGCGATATGGCCGTGGTCATCCATGAATCCAATGACTGCGATCAGTGCACCAGACCCGCCCAAAGCAACCAGCACGCTCATCTGCGCGTTGCCTCCCGCGGCCAAAACTACCAGCGCAACAAGAAAGGCGACCACGATCGCAACACCGCCACCTCGTGGCGTCGGAACGACATGTGAACTGCGCGCATTTGGAATATCAATGATACTTTTAGCCAGTGCGTAGCGTCGTAAAACAGCAGTCAACGCCAAAGACAGCACAGCGACCAGTGGAATCAGCCATCCTAAAGTCATTTTTTTGTTTTTTCCTGATAGTCACGAGCAGTCAGAGCGAGTGCTTCTTCAACACTAAGCGGCGGCTTCCAGCCCAGCAGCGAACACGTTTTTTCAATATCGACTTGAAGTGAGCCACACAAGCGCTGCGACAGGGAATGCTTGCCCAGCACAACCGCGCCCACCTCCAGGAGACGACTGGGGACAGGCAGCAGTCGAGCAGGTCGCCCCAGTGCCTTGGCCACGCGGCGAAGCAGCGCGGAGGTCGAAAGATCCTCTGCGTCACTGACCAAAAACGTCTGGTTCGCAGCCGCAGGGTGATCCACGCAAGTAACCACAAGATCGGCCAGATTACCCAACGCCACCAAGCTGCGACGGTTATCGATCGCGCCGAAAGGCAGAGGCACCCCTTTGTCCAGCCAACGCATCATGGCCAGGAAGTTGGCTTTGACCCCCGGCCCATAGACCAAGACCGGGCGGATAATCACTACCTCCAACCCGACTTCCCGAGCCAAAGCCCGCAACCCCTCCTCCGCCTCCATTTTTGAAACACCATAGGCATCTACAGGAGCTGGCAAGTCATCAGCGGTATAGGGGTTGCCCTTGGGCGTACCCTCACCATTAACCTTGATAGAACTTACGAAGACAAATCGCCTGACCCCAGCTGCCGCAGCTTGCCGTGCTAGCCTCAACGTCCCCTCGACATTGACCTTGCGGAAAGCTGCCAAAGGGTCGCTCTCTGTATCGTTCATTACGTGAACACGAGCTGCAGAGTGAATGACGACGTCCACACCGGCAAGCGCAGCATGCCAGTCGGTAACACCGTCCAGAGACTCAATGCAGACCGGCACCACGCGAGGGTCCAGTTGCATTGGGGCCTGACGAAATGCCGCAACCACGGACTGCCCCTCGGCGAGAAGCAACTCAAGAATTGCGTTGCCCACAAAACCGGAAGCCCCGGTCAACAACACGGTATGCGACATCATTTCCCTGCCTTGCGTAGGGTAGCTTCACAAAAAAGAGTTTCCAGGCGCGCCATCAACTTAGGCTTGGAATAATGCTCCAGGTAATACTCTCGCCCGGCCTCGCCCATCTGCCTGCGCTGCGCACTCGGAGTGCCGGCAAGGTCACTGACAATCCGGGCAAGCCCCTGGGCATCACCGGAATCACAGGCAAAGCCGGCACCAGACTCGTGAATGACCCGGGCTGCCTCACCGTTGATCATCCCCAGCAGCGGCCGTCCGGAAGCCAGGTATGCCTGAACCTTGCCTGGGATAGTCTTCTGGAATACATCGTTGGTCTTCAATGTGACCAGCAAGGCATCGGCCTGGGCGAACAGCGCAGGCATGGCCTCCAGAGGGTGACGGCCAAGCAATCTCACGTTGTCCAAGCCACGTGCCTGCACTTGCTCAGCCAGCCAGGCACTCATGCGCCCATCACCAACGATGGCCCAGCGGACCGAAGCTTCACCGCGCAGCGCCTCGACGGCATCCAGCACTGCCGGGAAATCCTGAGCCTCCCCCAGGTTACCGGCAAAAACCACAGTAAATACCGACGGATCTGACTCCAGCAAACTACTAGTAACAGTCCCTGACACAGAGAAATCGTCCTCAGCCCAACTGGGAAAGTACACCAGACGCTCATCAGCAATATGACGTGTACAGTATTGCTTGACGTTCTCCAGAAACCCATGGGACTGCAAAAGCAAATAATCGGTGCGGTTATAGATCCATGAAACCATTCGTCCAACCAGTGACAACAAACGCGGGTTGCGGAGAACACCGACCGCCCTGAGAGTTTCAGGCCACAGATCCAGTACCCAGACAAATACTGGGGCTTGCTTCAGCCGCCCGATCACAATGGCAGGTATTGCCGCCATGATCGGCGATACGGCGTAGACGAACAGGACGTCGAACTTTCGACCACGCAACTTGAACGCGCCTACCGTGGAGGCACTTAGGAAAAACGAGGCGTAGTTTATGATCAACCGAAGACTGCGTTTACCACGCGACAACATCGGGACCCTGACGACATCGGCCCCGTGGTAGGACGCAAAATCGCCAGGCGATGCCCGATAGCTGGCAAATACATCGCCTTCCGGATAGTTCGGCAAACCGGTCAGTACGGTCACCTCGTGACCTTTTTCCCTCAGGTCGCGGACCAAGTCATTGATCCGCATATTCTCCGGCCAAAAATACTGGGTAACGACTAGCACTCTCAGCTTCTTATCAGGCATGCCTACCACACAGTTCAGTAACGCTTCCATACAGTACGGTTCACATAATCGGTATAACTATGAAGAATGCGAACAACTTTGCTCGAAACATTTGGCATGCTGTAGTCAGCCACCAGGCGCAGGCTCCGCTCATCCCCACGCGCCTGGCTATCGAGAATGTTCAAGCCCTGTAGGACCCGCTCCACCTCGAGCCCGACCATCATCACAGCTCCTTCCTCCATGCCTTCGGGGCGCTCGTGGGCCTCACGAATGTTCAGAGCTGGGAGGTTCAGGATAGAAGCCTCCTCACTGATCGTGCCACTGTCCGAAAGTACTGCTTTGGCCCCAAGTTGCAGCTTGTTGTAATCTTTAAAACCCAGAGGCTTCAACAAGCGAACATTGGAGTGGAACGTAACGCCCATGGCGTCAACACGCTTCTGTGTACGTGGGTGAGTCGACACAATGACCGGTAAATTAAACTGCAGGGCAACCGTATTCAGCACCTCAACCAGCTTCAAGAAATTTTTCTCAGAATCGATATTTTCTTCACGGTGGGCGCTAACAACAAAAAACTTACCAGGCTCCAAGCCAAGGCGAGCCAATACGTCCGATGCATCGATCCCCTGACGATAATGATCAAGCACTTCGAACATCGGGCTGCCAGTCTTTATCACGCGGTCTGGCGGCAAACCTTCGCGCAAAAGATAATCACGGGCGATGGCGCTGTAGGTAAGGTTGATATCGGCCGTGTGGTCTACGATACGCCGATTGATTTCTTCCGGTACCCGCATATCGAAGCAGCGATTTCCCGCCTCCATGTGGAAAGTAGGAATTTTACGGCGTTTGGCAGGAATGACAGCCATGCAGCTATTGGTATCACCTAAAACCAACAAAGCCTCGGGATTCACCTCGGCCAACACTCGATCCACCGCAATTATCACATTACCAATGGTCTCGCAGCCGCTGCTGCCAGCAGCATTGAGGAAATGATCGGGTTTACGGATACCCAAATCCTGGAAGAATATCTCGTTCAATTCGTAATCATAATTCTGTCCGGTATGAACAAGAACATGATCACAATGTTGATCCAGTGCACTCATCACTCGGGACAGACGAATGATCTCAGGACGGGTCCCGACGACGGTAACAACCTTCAGCTTTTTCATACAACCTCAACCTCCTGATCAATCGAAGTCACGAACACACAGGCAATGCGTACGTATCCGGTTGTTCACGGTCAAAAATTTCATTGGCCCACAACATTACGATCATTTCGTCATCGCCAATGTTCGTGATGTCATGCGTCCATCCTGGAACTGTCTCGACGATGACGGGTTTCTCACCCGTTGTTTGCAACTCATAAAAATCGCCGGAAATAATATTCCGGAAACGGAAATTGGCATGCCCCTTGATCACAAGAAATTTTTCGGTTTTCGAGTGATGATAGTGGCCACCTCGGGTGACCCCTGGATGCGCTGTGAAATAGGAGAACTGCCCCGAATCCGGTGTCTTCAACATTTCCACAAACACACCGCGAGGGTCACTGTGCGCGGGCACTTCGTAAGTAAAGGACTGCTCGGGCAAGTAGCTCAGATAGGTGGAATACAGCGCGCGCACGAGGCCTGTACCCACGCGCTCAGTCACCAGCGTGGTACGGCTATCGCGAAAGGCCAGCAACTGCTCGGCAAGCGCCCCCACCGTCGTCGAGTAGACAGGCTGAACCTGGGTATTTCCGTCAATGACTGCGCCATCGAGAATCGCCAGGCAATGACGTACGACATCGTCAATGTAGACCAACTCCAGAGGGGCCTGTTTATCATTGATCTGAATCGGCAGATCTCGGGCGATATTGTGACAGAAGGTAGCGACTGCAGAATTGTAGTTTGGCCGCGCCCATTTACCGAACACATTAGGCAAACGCAAGACGTGCAACTGTATTGCCTGCTGAGAAGCGAGTACCTGCAACGTATCTTCGGCAGTACGCTTACTATTACCGTAAGCGTTATCACGATCGGCTTGTATCGAAGAGCTATAGACTACGGGTATACATTTTCCATAATCGCGGAGCGCATCACAGAGCACTTTGGTAAAATCGCTATTACCACGCGTAAACTCGGCAGGATCCTGAGGACGGTTAACCCCCGCGAAGTGGAAAATACAGTCTGCCTCAGCCACCTGAGCTCTCAGACCGCACAGGTCATCACGCACGCAGCGCAGCACTTCAACATCCTGACGCTCTCGTAGATGACTTTCCAGGTTCTTGCCAATAAAACCATTGACACCCGTGATCAGGACCTTCATCAATCACTCCTCCGGCGTGGCGTACTCACCACGCTGAATGGCACGAATAAAGTCCAGCTTTAACAGCAGCTTTTGCATGCCTGCGATATCAAGGCGTTCGGTGTTATGCGAATTATAGTCTTCGGCATGAGAAATTTTTTCTTCACCGTGCTCGACAAATTTGCTGTAATTCAGATCGCGCAGATCAGGTGGAATCCGGAAGTAATTGCCCATGTCTTCGGCGCACGCCATTTCTTCACGGCTCAGTAGCGCTTCGTATAGTTTCTCGCCGTGACGAGTACCAATTACCTGGATAGGGTGATCCGGTTGGCCTATCAATTCGGCCAACGCCTTAGCCAACACTTGCACAGTCGCTGCCGGGGCCTTCTGGACGAACAGGTCACCGTTGTTACCGTGTTCAAAGGCATACAGCACCAGGTCGACCGCATCGGCAAGCGTCATCATGAAACGGGTCATACTCGGATCGGTAATCGAAAGCGCCTGCCCCTGCCTGATCTGATCGACAAACAACGGGATGACAGAGCCGCGCGAGGCCATTACATTGCCATAGCGGGTACCGCAAATAACTGTTTTGCTTTCGTCAACGTTTCGCGACTTGGCAACCATGACCTTTTCCATCATGGCCTTGGAGATGCCCATCGCATTGATCGGATAGACCGCTTTGTCGGTACTGAGGCAAACAACGCGGCGCACCTCGTTCTGGATCGAGGCCTCCAGCAAGTTCTCGGTGCCAATCACGTTGGTCTTGACCGCTTCCATCGGATGAAATTCGCACGAGGGCACCTGTTTCAGGGCTGCGGCATGGAATATATAATCGACACCACGGGTAGCATTAAGGATGCTTTGATAATCTCGCACATCGCCGATATAGAACTTTAATTTGCTATTAGCGTAGCGCTTACGCATGTCATCCTGCTTCTTCTCATCACGGCTGAAAATGCGGATTTCAGCGATATCCGTATCGAGGAAGCGCTTGAGCACCGCGTTGCCAAAGGAACCGGTACCGCCAGAGATGAGAAGTTTCTTTCCGCTAAACATAATTATTCCCGAATTGAATGCAGACGATCCCAGCACTACCGTTGATCAAGGGCTGAAAAAATCATTTCGTCTTTTTGCCTTGCGCTCGGATAACTGATCAATACAGCTCGGTAGCTCCCTTTAAACACAAAAAAACTACCAGCCGCGACCCCGACAACCCCACAGGCAGCAACGAGATTATGCATGTCTTGCAAGGATCCACATCCGCCCAGAATGGTGACAGGGATATTTACATGACTTCTCAGCTGGGTAGCAAGCGTAACGTCATAACCCTTCATCCGACCATCAAGATCGATGGAGTTTATTACAATCTCCCCCGCTCCAGCTGCCTCCATTTCTCTGGCCACATCAAGGACGCTCCGCTTGGAGTTCCGTGTGCCATTGTGTGTCCAGACATCGTGTTGCTTGCTCAACATACGCTGCTTGTGATCAAGGACCACCACGACACTTTGACTTCCGATCTCTTCGGCGATGCGAGTAACCAGGCTCGTATCTTCAATAGCCGCCGCACTGATGGCCACTTTCTCGACACCCAACGCGATAATAGCGCGCGCCTGCTCTGGAGTATGGATACCACCACCGTAGCAAAGCGGCATTCTGCACTCTGCTGCCAGATTAGCGATCTTCCGGTGATCGGGAGCACGGCCATTAACAGTAGCGTCAATATCAAGAACGATCAGCTCATCCGCTTCTTTTTCGTTGAAAATCTTTACGGCATTGATTGGATCCCCTACGTACTTTGGGTCTTTAAAACGTACTGTTTTGACTAACCCGCCGTCCTGCATCAACAGGCAGGGAATTATACGAGGCCTCAGCATGTCAGAGTTCCGCAAAATTTTTCAGAAGACCAACCCCAAAGTGATGACTTTTTTCAGGATGGAATTGGACACCGTAGACATTATCTGCCGCCACCGCAGAACTAAAGCCCAACCCATAATGAGACTGTGCGATAATATGCGCAGGATCCTGGCATTCGAAATAAAAAGAGTGTAGAAAATAATAGCGAATGTGATCCTCGAGATCGTCAAATAGCGGGCACGTACCAACGGGATTGACATCATTCCATCCCATATGCGGCAAGGCCATGCGCTCCAGCCCGACGACGGAACGAAATGAACGAACCTTCCCAGGCACCCAGCCAAGGCCCGGCAATGTGCCCTCCTCACTACTATCGGCAAGCATCTGCATCCCAACGCAAATACCCAGCACCGGTACCTTATCGCGATGAACCAACGCCTCCACCTGAGTTCGCATACCCGAATCATTGAAGCGCTGCATCGCATGATCAAAGGCGCCAACGCCAGGAAGAATCAGCTTCTTCGCCCCGGCTAGCGCATCTAGATCACTCGCTACCCGCACCGGGATATGCAAGCGCCGAAAGACATTGACGAATGCTTGAATGTTGCCCAGTCCGTAATCAATGATGGTTATCATCTGAACAGCCTTCTTTCAAGCCCCAGCATATTCATTACCCGGGCGCCCATCCCGATCAAAAAGTGCTTATTCTTGTAGTCTCGGAATGTCTTGTTCTCACCTTCGAAAATAGCCTGCAACTCCTCAACAGACAGATCCAGCTTGTTGGCGACATACTCGAATTCGCTCGCCAGAAATTGCTGATCCATCTCTGGCCTGGCAATTCGCTCAAGCGCATTTTCACGCGTCATCTGCCCTGTCATGATCAGGCTGGAGAAATGCGCACGACGCTTCTCATAGCCGAACTTTCTGGGCATCCAGTAATCCTCATAAAAACGAGTAAACCGTGACTCATGATGCTTATGCTGGAAAGGCTGCCAACCATAAAGCTGCTCAAGCGTTTCCTCCGCTTCCCTCTTAATGTAAGGCACCAAGTTTAGTGGCCTCACAACTTGCATACCAAGTACGTACCGATAAAAAACCTTATACATCAAAATATCGACAAGTGGGAACGACCTCATTGCCCGCTCACCGAATAGCCCGTGAATACTATTGAACAAACGCTTGTCGATACCTGGGTAGCCGCCCCACTCTTCGGGCTCTCGGCAGCATTCAGTCGAGAAGTTACCACCCGTGAGCACATATTTAATCTTGTGCGCGCGTGCAAATTTATAGAGCGCCGAGAAGAACGCCGCATCCTGCGGGAGATCCTGATCAGGAATCTGAGATTTAAGAAATGCTGTTTGCAAATCTTTCATTTCTTCCCAATTGATCACCTCGGTATAGAGCTCTAGACCAAGACCATCAACCAGCTTTTCAATATTCCCCACGGCTTGGTCGGTATTCCAGCCCGCATCGACATGGAAAAGCAGCGGCCGCAAGCCCATCTTTTCTTTCGCAACGTAACTGACATAGGAGCTGTCCAGACCACCGCTGAGCCCAATGATGCAATCAAACTCCTTGCCTTGGCCATCTTTCTTGATCAGCTGAGCGAGGCGCTGGAGCTCTGCCTCGCCGCGCTGATCGGTATGCCAGTTCGGCAGAATCTGATCGTCAAAATTTTGACAGTATTCGCAAACACCACGATCATCAAAACGGATATTGGGATCGGACGTGTCCATGATGCAACGTGTGCAAATCTTGTAGCTACTAGTCACTGCTCGTATCCCCGAAAAACAGTCATCCGTGTGCGCCTCCTAGCGCTTAGCTGCCAAGGCGATGCTTCGCCTGATCGATGCAATCAGTTCGCCAGCCTCTGCGGGAGGCATGTTGAGGGGATGGATGATAGCAGGAATGTGCATCCCTTCGTACTCTGCCACCAACGTGGAGGGGTATGATATGAGAAGGTCGACATCAGGAAAAACATCTTTTTGCGTGATCACATTCCACCCCATCGAGCTAATACGATTCGTTGCTGGGTTGGCGGGGTGTGGCTTATAAAAACTCTGGACCTCCGGTCCTATCGCCTGAAGGATCTGAATATGCAGTTCTTCACACAACGGATGCCCTACAAACAAGAGTGACGGCAAGCTTGTAGGCGCGACTTTGGCCAACTTCAATGCGGGTGAGTAAAAGCACACACCGACCGCACGAAGTGGGGAAAGAGCTGACAGAATAGACGTCTCGAACGTGGCAACAGCATCTTCATTGAATGTATAGAGTCTAGTAACACTTCGCAAGCGATAAGCTAGCTTCACCGAAAACTCATTGGAGACAGGTAGCTTGTTGCTCTCTAAGGAGACCAACGCACCGTGTTGAACCATTACCAGGCCAGCGTCATCGCTAAAATTATTTCTACAGGCTTCCAAGACCACGCGATCAGACAGAACTGCCCATCGATCATAGTGCTCAGCAATTACTAGCTTTTTTGCGCTGAGCCGTCTCAAGGCCAACCTGACACAAAACCAGCGGAAGGCTGTATAGCTCTGTAATGACCAGCAGGAATACTTTTTAGATGCCCTTAACTTTCGCGAGGCCACCACAGAATGGATAAATGCATTTCTCAAATCACTTTGATTGAGCAATTTCAGAACACCCAACGTGCTGCCACCATCATGTCTTGACTCTACCCAGGGCAAGGTAATTTTATAGAGTTCCTGACCAAGCAGCTGAGGCGTTATTAAATCCATAGCACGGGATGAATAACAGACGGTATAGCAATCAAACCGAGGCGGCTCATCCACTATCCCCTTGGCAACTTTCGATCGTAGAGCCCGCCACTGCAGCATAAAAAATAAAATCGCTCCCCCATTACTCCACAGGACACGAATCGCTTTCATGGCAGTGCTCAGCAGCAAACTCCGACGACTAATACTCAGCAATTTACTGGGTCGAGGCGCGCAACCCAGCTGCTCAGGTAAAATACCAGCAAGCGCGTAAACACTACGATCAACTGCAATTTCGTTTTTAGTAGCCAACAGATATTCGATGAGCAGTTTTTTTTCTATTCTAGCCACACCTATTCACCCGCCCCGCACGATTACCAATAAATATACACAACACGAAATCAGACCAGCTTATTGAGCTGACTGAAGTACGCCACGCTCTTCCAAAGCAATACAACAAAAAATGCCGATGCCATCGCCCAAGCCACCGAGACAGCACCAAACGTAGTACCAAACGCATATGAGCCACCTACGAAGACCGCCAAACCAACCAACTGAGAGTACATCAAATGCCGATCTTTCCCCAATGCATACAACCCGAGATGCGGAACAGTGCTCAACCCATAGAAGACACTTGCCAGCAGCAACCAATACAAGATATTGAGTTGCTGACTGTAGACAGGTGAAGACAACCAGTTGACGACAAAAAAACTCCCGCCCCAGCATAGCCCTGCCAGCACAAGCACGACGATCACGACATTCGATGCCAATGAGCGCATTCCGCTTCGAAACGCAGGAAAATCACGCATCTTGACCGAGTGAACCAACCGCGGCATGAAGAAAACTACAACCCCAGCGTCCAGAAACGAAAGGATTGCAGTTGATATGCCAACGTACAAAGTATAAGCACCCAAGACCTCCAAACCGGCCAGGTGCTCAACCCAATAACGATCAAACGTATATACGCCTCTAATAGCCAGACTCGCAAGTAGGAATGGGATTGCGACATATACACCTCGCCTCACCCATGCCCACCTGATAGGCCTCCACTGTATTAACCCACACACTCGAAAAACTGATACAGCCGCAATCAGGCAAGCAATAACACAACACAGAAGCCAACTTAAAAGTACAAAGCCAAGATTGCGAAAAGCCGAATCCCATGCCATACAGGCGATAACGATAAAACACCAAATACCGCTTCGAACAAACAAAACTACGCTAGCCAGCAATGGCCTGGAAATGGCCACGAGAATCCGATTGGCCTCTTGAGCGACGTGCTCAAACAACAGCAGAATGATAAATACGAAAAAATACTCAAACGGAAGCCACCCCTGAAGGAAGACAAATCCTAGGACTGGTAAGAAAAACAGATAGATAATGGCATAAAGCACAAACTGATCGCGAATCACACATAATAATTGACTCGACTGCAACCCTATCAACTCACGGTTAGCATAGGTATAAAATTCAAAACCAACTACATATATACCGTAGCCAATCGTTGCAGCCAACAACCCATACATCCCGACAGCGTCAGCCGCTAGATATCGCGCCAAAAAAAACACCAGCAAAAACTTACTCAGCAATGTAACAGCGCGCAACCCAATATTGACAAACCTATACACGCTCACACCCCACCCTAATCTTGAACACGCCCCCGGTCAGCTAGGCTCTGTACGAAATGCATCTGCACTCGTGCATACTACGTTGAAACGAGGCTCGGAATGCTCATGTACTCCAGCACACTCCACTTCCTCCTCCGTTTCGCCTTGTCTTACCTTCGCGTAGACATATTTCGTACAGACCCTAGGCGGCAGCAGACCTGGTGAACATCACACGCTGGGCTAACATGATAAATATATAAAAACCAAAATTAAACAACGCAATCCACTGCAGCATACTGCCTCTGAACATACTCAAAAACAAGAAAACCTCAGACATGAAGATGAACAAGAAAACCGGGCCACCTTTAAACCTAAGGGCATACAAGGTACAGATGAAGACCGAGTAGACGAAAATCGGAATAAACCAGAATATGTATGCACCGTAGTTTAGATACAACTCAGTCTCAATCGGCCACTGCTGAGTCGCAGACTCGTCAAACCATTGCGATGGAAAATAAATAGAAGTCAGCCACCGGCTAATATCATGAAGATGGTCAGGCGAAGGAACACCGACAAACGTCAGCCACTTGTTAACAGGATACCCCATGGTCATGAAGTACTCGGGTGACATATCCCTCAAAATAGTATCATGCAGAAATATAGTATTAAAGTAAGTCAAGAAGTACTCAAGCAACATCTCCGGCGTACTATAAAATCCATTGGATCGCACATACATGGCCCCAGAAAACAAAAGAACAAAACCGAAGAACAAAAACGCACCTTGCCGAAGGTTAAGCCTGGCAACAGCCAACCAAGGAAGGCTAAAGAAGATTCCAAATAGAAATATTCTGCTCTTGACGCCCTGCAAGTAGGCACAAAAGGCAAGCACCATTACCACAAACACAAAAAGCACCACACTGCGGCGCCCCGTAGTACGGCAATAGAACCCAAGCCAAAAAGCCAGGAAATTGGACCACATGATAAGTAGATAATTAACGACCCCATATCCCTTTTTCTTCGAAAGATAAGTTTCGCTATAATCACCCACCCAGGCCTCCACCCCTCCTGTCACCTGGAGAAAATAGAAACAGCCCAACAGCAAGGCAAGCGCGCAAACAAATATTGCATAAGGTCTCGCCCGATAACTGTAGACAACATCCACTTTTTCGACACTATCCAGCAACACTTCCAACAACCGAACAAAATAGAAAAACAAGGTAAAAACGTATAGATAGGAAAGTATCGCCTCCTGCGAAACCTTGCTCCAATCGTTCATCTTCCCCCATGGCAACACGTAATCCCAAGACAACCACTCCAGGACATAAAAGAGTGTCGCGGGAAAAACCAGATATAAAAAATAATTACCAAAGACGACATTAGACGGACATATGATCCTCTTGTTCCTGAAAAGAACAAAGGAAAACAGTATAAATAGTATGGCAACCAGTATCATTTACCCAGAACGTCCTTGCGCAATATCACAAGCTCAGGCATGTTATTTATGCTACTCATTGGACTCAATCTTGGACGGTCACAATGTAAAGCCGTCATCTACTACAATATTTTGCCCATTCACATAGCGCGACTGATCGGAGAGCAAGAACACAATAGCTCCGAGCACATCTTCGATATCCAGCATCCCTTTGCCCAGACAAGAATTTTTATATCGACTCAGAAACGCCTCAGGTTGCTTATCGCGAATACCACCCGGACTTACACAATTAGAGCGGAAACGGCTATCAGAAACAAATGTGGTCACGTATTTGCTCAGATGGATCAATGCCGACTTTATCGCGGCATACTCCACTGGCATGGTCATTGGCGTCCCTTCATATACGTCAAACTTCGGCGAAATGACACCATAGACGGATGAAATATTTACAAGCGAAAACTCCCGCTGACTCCGCTTGAAGTAGCGCGCACATTCCTGAATAAATAAGAATGACGAACCAAGGTGCATCGAAACATTATCATTAAAGTCCTCTAGCTCCACCTCGAAGAAGCCTCGACCGTACTGCTTGTTGCGCGGGTAGGCACAGTTTACTGCGCCATCCAGCCCACCGGTATTGCTGAAAAAATCAACAATTTCGGCTTTCCTGCCAATATCCATGGCGCATACTGTCAATCCCGGATTGGCTGAATAGCCGGACGCGCTCAAACGATCAAGCAGTCGCGCTTCCTCCAGATCGACAGCCACAACCTGGGCACCTTCGTCCAGTAACCGGCATACCAAGCTACTTCCCAACAATCCAGCAGCGCCTGCTACCAGAATTTTCTTATTATTCAACATTCTTCAGTTCCGCTTCCGCGAGAAATATCTCGGCCAATTTAAAATCATAGATATCGTCTATATCGACAGCCCGCTCTCGCGGAACGATAACTGAACTGACAGTACCTGCGAAAAGTTTTTCTTGCTGAAGAACAAATTCAGGCCGGACAACATAAGCAACCGTGGTCATGTCATAGACTTTTGGTGCATCTTGACGACGATGAAATGTCCTATCAGCGCACACGAGAGAGCTGAGTCCCTCATCATCACGCACCACCATATTAAAATATGGGCTCCGTGCCGCCTCGGTAACGGTAACCACCACATCAACCTCAGCTTTTACAGCCTCAAGACAACGTAACACGTCCTCCTTGCTACGCAGCGGGCTGGTAGCCGGCAAGCTCACAAAAAGGTCGAAGTGTTCACCTCTACTTTCTAAGTAGCGTATTGCGTGCTGCCAGGCGTGCCACTCAGAGGCATGATCGGTTGCCAGTTCGTCAGGGCGCTCAATGACTTCTGCACCATACTGCCTGGCGACAGAGGCAATCGCTTCACAGTCAGTGGATACAAATACCTTGCTTATTTGAGGCAGCGCTTTGGCAACCTCAATAGATCTTGCCAGCAGCGGTTTGCCGCCAAGGAGCTTGATGTTTTTTCCGGGCAACCCTTTAGAGTTTCCCCGTGCAAAAACGAATGCGTATACTCTAGCCATTAAAACTCCCTCATGGCGATGACAGAACTTGTTGTAGAGGACTGTTTTAGCGCCTCTACGAGTCTGAGAGTTTCAATGCCTTGCTCCAACGTAACCCAAGGTGCCCGCCTGCCATGTGCCATATCAACGAACGCATTCAGTTCGTCAACATACATTTGATTCCGGTCATACTCCGGATCATCATGAAGGATGCGATCTACTCCACCACAGTTTCTCAATACAACTCGATTTTTGAGGATATCCCACTCCAGCGTCGCATTTTCCGCTACGATCTTACAACGCCGAACGGGCGCTCGCTGCAGGAAGTCCATGTGTAAATTCACGATGTAACCCTCTTGGGTTCTCATCAGTGCATCTACAGTGTCCTCGACATCAAGCTGTAAACGACCGGATGTCCGCGCATGACAATAAACAGACTCAATCCGTCCAAATAACCACTGTAAATAATCGAGCTCATGACTCAGCTCCAACAGTGCGCCCCCGCCCAGCGCTCGCTGTGCAGAAACATTCCTCCGATAATCACTACCTGGACGCCAATCGGGAAGGTACTGGCCCACCTCGCTCGAGACAGAGAGAATAGAGCCTAAGCTTGTGCTTTCTACAACAGCCTTGACCACAGCCGCGGACGGCATGAATCTCAAGTTGTAGGCCACTGCGAGTTTGTCATTATAAAGACGCAAAGTTTCCGCGTGGGTTCTGAAGTTGATCAGGGAATCACTCAGAGGCTTTTCCACCAGTACCGTGAAACCCGCAGACAATAGTAGCGCCGCTTGTGTAACGTGAAGTGGCGCGGGAGATGCGACAATGGCATAACCCGGCCCGCCTTCAATGGCATGAGCCAGGGACGGGCAAGCCATGACACTCTCCGGAAGTTCGGAGATATTCAGCTCACGACCCGACGCGGAAACACACTGTATCGTGGCCTTGGGATAGTAGGCGCGAATGTTGCTCATATGGCGACGAGCAATACTCCCACTGCCCACGACGACAAAACGCTCAGGAATGCTCATAAGCTCGAAAATTCCTGCTGGGCACGCTGAAAATCTTCCATACGCCCAATATCCAACCAATATTCGTGGACAGGGAACATATTCACATGATATTGCTGCGCAATCTGCTGTTCAAGCAATGTTGGCATGTCAATATGCGTGCCTGGTCTTACGCTCTTCACAAGCTCAGGAGACAACAAATAGATCCC
Source organism: Pseudomonas sp. DrBHI1 (assembly GCF_002205115.1). Lineage (NCBI taxonomy): Bacteria > Pseudomonadati > Pseudomonadota > Gammaproteobacteria > Pseudomonadales > Pseudomonadaceae > Pseudomonas > Pseudomonas sp. DrBHI1. The sequence goes on along the minus strand of NZ_NIBE01000045.1, from coordinate 124,747 downwards.
CGCATTAATGAAAAACTTGTGAACCGGTTTCTCAACCATTGATCGAATCCGGTGCCCTTCACTCTCAACTACACCATAAGGTACAGTGTATTCATACTCTCGAACGCACATGGTCGCTACGGCACCATTGCCCTCATGGAAATCCAATAAATTTAGGAAATTGAGGGTTGTCAACAAATCGCCATTCATCAGGAACAGAGGCATGTCGATTTCGTCCTGAGGCAGGAGGCCCAAAGCCCCTCCTGTACCTAGAGGCTGCTCTTCATGAACATAGCGGATCTCAACTCCCCACTGGCTTCCATCACCGAAATGTTCTCGAATCATTTCCGGCATGTAATGCGTCGAAATAAAGAAACGATGGAACCCAGCACTGATAAACCGTTCAAGTATGATTTCAAGGATGGGTTTTTCTCCCACCTTGAGCAAGGGTTTCGGGCAGTGCTGGGTCAATGGTCGCAAACGGGTACCAAAACCACCGGCCATCAAGAAAACCGGATTATCTAATCGGGGCTTATTCAGCAAGTCATGCAATGTTTGTAGGCCAATGACTCTCCGTTGCTCATCCAGCACAGGCAACTGTAAAAGCGAGTACTTTTCCATCACTGACAGGATGCGATCCTTCCCCCAATCGCGCTCAGCAGTACGTGGTGTCGTGCACATGATTTGATGCACAGGCGTGTTCAAGGGGCACTGTCTAAGCAGTGCCCTCCTTACATCTCCGTCAGTGAGAGTTCCCAGAAGCTGCCGGTGACCATCTACAATCATCACAATACGAACAGCAACACGATCTAGAGTCGCAATCGCCTCTTCAATAGTGCAACCAGGACTGATAAGCGTTTTTTCCCACTGCTTCATTGCATTCCTTCTCTAGAAAAATCAGCCTTCCCGCAACGGGCGAGGGTAAACCGAAGGCCCTTTGATGACGCTGCGAGGCGGCACGTCTCTCACGACAACCGTGCCTGCACCAATCACTGCATGTTCGCCAACTACAACACCTGGTGTAACCGTGGCACCGCTACCGACGTATGAGCCATGAGCCACCGTCACGCCACCACACAGAACAACCCCAGGGGCAATGTGGACCTGCGAAGCGATGGTACAATCATGATCTAGGCTAGCCCGCGTATTGATAGTCGAATTGGCCCCTATTCGCACGTCCGGCTGAACAATGGCTCCTGCCATGATTTGGACGCCATCGCTCAACTCGACCGATTCGTCTACCCATGCACTGGGATGAATCAGCGGCGGAAAAACGAAACCTAAAGCCCGAGCCTTATCATAGATGCGCTGGCGGAGGTCCTTGCCAACGAGTTGGCCAACGCCATTGACCAACCCAACACTTGAGATGTCGAGCCCATCGAGCACTTCATCTCCTCCTAGCACCTTGACTCCTCGCCAGAGACTCGTGCCAGCATGGACAAGATTAGGATCGCAAACACCAAGGAGCTTTCGCCCAGAAACATCAATCAGTGACCTTAGCACCTTTGCATGCCCACCTGCTCCAAGCAGGACCAGCGGCATGTCCTCATGGGCGAACGGCTTCATTTTTCCAGAGTCTCACCCGCCAAAAAGGCCCGTTTGCTCGTGCTGCCCACCAGCTCCCACAACACAGTGGGCGGCAATCCGAAGCCGCTACGAGCAGTTGTGAGATCGTCTCTCGAGATAACACTACCGGCAGCAATGTCTCGAGCTGCAACTACCTGCTGGCGCGCAGCCTTTCTGGTGTCCCACTCACTGGGTTGTGGTGCTTTACAGGGATCCCCCAGCGCCAGTTGCAATGAACGTATCTGGCTCACCATCATACTCAGCTCGTGGGGCTCCAACGATGCCTTGTGATCAGGTCCTGGTAGGCCTCGATCAATAGTGAAGTGCTTTTCTATCACTGTAGCTCCTCGAGCCACGGCAGCGATGGGGATAAGACAGCCCTCTGTGTGATCCGAATAGCCTACTGCGAGCCCAAAAGCTCTAAGTGTATCCATTGCCAAGAGGTTAACCTCTTCGGGCGGAGTCGGATACTGGGAGGTGCAATGAAGCAATGTGACATGCCCCTGCAGCCGAAGTCGACTGGAAGGCAGACTCCAGTTGCGCCAGACTTCCTCCATGCAACCAGGCTCAGAATCGCTATTCAACGCATGCGCTACAATAGCAAGCCCCTGCTCTACCTCGCTCAGCGTTGCCATTCCAGTGGAAAGAATCAACGGCTTTCCAGTCTTGGCGAACTGCCACAGTAGAGGGCCATTTGTCAACTCACCGGAGGGCACCTTGAACACGGGCAAATCCATTTCAGTCAGAAATTTCAAACTCCCCGTATCAAACGCTGTAGAAAGAAATTGAATGCCTTGGGATCGCGCATATGCTTGCAATTCATAATGCCACTCTTGGGGCAGTTCGAGCTGTCTCAGCATCGCCAACTGGCTTTCATCGGCGTCAGTACTACGTGTTTGATACTTAGCTTTTGGAGCCGATTTCGAAGCAAGCCGCTTGGCATCAAACGTCTGAAACTTTACCGCATCCGCACCTGCCCGCGCAGCGGCATCGATTAACTCAAATGCCAGCTCGCGCTTGCCATTATGATTGACACCGGCCTCAGCAATAACGAAAACTGACTGATCACTCGATAATTTCATAATTTAACTCAAGTCGTAAAATGGCTTGACAATGGTGACGGGTTGGAAGCGCTCAAGAGCGTTCACAATCTGCTTCGAAGCATCACCGCATCCATAGGGGTTTACAACTGACTGACAAAGCAGTTCAAAATCTGCCGTCAGAACATGACGTAACGCCCCTACTATAGCTTCGACCTCTGGCTTGCAGTCAAACACCGACTTGGCGGCCAACCGCCCTTTTTGTCTGACGCCTATATTGACAGTCGGCACGTGAAATGAGGGCACTTCAATGATACCGCTAGAAGAGTTACCCACTACCGCATCGGCCAACGCTACAACACTCAGGTAACGCTTGAAACCAAGCGACGGGATAGCAAGCACTCGGCCGGCGGATTGTTGAGCATAGGCCTCTAGCATCGGGATGATTGCTCGCCCGCCATTGTCAGCATTAGGATAAGTGATAATCACCTTATGCTCAGGAAAACGATTCAATGCCTCCAGCAGCGCCTTGAAGCTGAGCTCCGGACTTTCTTCCGCCAATGTCACAGGATGATACGTCACCAAAAAGAACGGTGACGAGAGGTCAAACTGGAGGCTTTCGGAAAGCTCATCACGCCCCATCAACGGGGTACGCTTCAAGTGGTCGATCCCAATCGCTCCAACATTGAAAACCCGATCGGGTGACTCACCCAGCTGAATAACTCGCTGGCGATAAGGCTCGGCCGATACAAAGTGCAGATAGGATAGTTTACTGATCGCATGACGAATAGCATCATCATAGGCACCTTCTGTCACTTCCCCGCCATGGAGGTGTGCGACAGGTATTTTCATAATCAACGCAGACTGAACGATTGCCAGCGCTTCAAAACGGTCACCTAGAACCACCAGCACGTCTGGACGAAGGCGATCCAGAGCATCGGCAAAGCCCAAGATGCCTACACCTATAGATTTGACGACCCCCACATCCGAATCAGAGGAAAGTAGCATCTCTACTTTTGCATCAATTGGAAAACCATCACGCTCGATATCTTTCCATGTATCCCCAAACTCTGGAGACAGATGCATACCTCCAACGACGACCTGAAGCTGAAGTCGAGCACTTGCCTTAACATCGCTCATCAAGCTATGCAGCAATCCGTACTCGGCGCGCGTCCCAGTGAAAATCGCCACCTTGACCTTCAAACTGCATGCTCCGGCAAAACACTACTGGGTAGATTAACGATACGCTCCTCCAGCCATTGAGCATTCGGCAGCTCTCCGCGCAGGCAATGAGAATATGCTGGCAAGTAAGTCATTAGCTGCCAAATGGGCCGCGTCATAACACCGGAACGATTGCTGTACTCCAGCAATGCATCACGCTGCTGTACATCTGGGCACAAAACAGCATTCAGCCAATAGTTGGAACGGCACCCCTCCGGCTCTACCACAAAGGTCAGCGGGGTATCTGAGAAAAATGCCTGATAACGCTCAGCCAACAGTCGCTTTGACGCGATGAAGTCCTCTAAACGCTCGAGTTGCGCACACCCCAAAGCGGCATTTATGTTGGGCATTCGGTAATTGTAACCAACCTCATCATGCATGTATTCGAAAGCATGTGGCACTTTGGCGGTCGTAGTGAGGTGTTTAGCGCGCACGGCTAAAGCCTCCCCTGCCAGTATCATGCCCCCGCCCCCAGTCGTTATGATTTTGTTGCCATTAAAGCTCAGCGTACCGATCAGGCCAAACGTTCCCGTCTGCCGACCTTTATAGAGACTGCCTAACGATTCTGCAGCATCCTCCACCATAGCCAGGCCCCAACGACTACAAACATCCACCAACGCATCGAGTTCAACAGGATGACCGAAGGTATGCATAGGTACACAAGCCCGAAGGACACGACCGCCAGTGCGTGTACGACAGACGCCGTCGATATCCCGGAATGCATTCTCGTGAAGCCATGCCTCAACAGCGGCGGGGGAAAGGCCAAGCGTATGACGATCCACATCAATAAAAACCGGCTCTGCGCCACAATAGGCTATCGCATTACAGGTCGCAACAAAGGTGAGCGGCTGAGTAATAACCAGATCGCCAGGCTTGACACCAGCCAGCAACAAGCCAATGTGCAGAGCCGCAGTACCATTCACGGTCGCGACAGCACGAGGCGAACCGGTGTATACAGCCATGTCTCGCTCAAACCGGTCAACAAATGCGCCGACACTGGAAACGAAAGTCGACTCTACAGTCTCAACCACGTACTGCTTTTCTGCTCCAGTGAACGTGGGAGCATGAAGCGGGATGAAATCGTTTGTCGCGTACTGATCTCGGACAAAACCGATAAGCGCTTCGAACATGGACAGTCCTCAAACGTTGTAAAGATCAGCCTTGTACTTAGCCAGATTCTCTGGCTTAGTGAACCAATCGATTGTTTCTTGCAGCCCCTGGCGAATCGAAAAACTGGGCTCAAACCCGGTCAAATTTCGAATTTTTGCATTATCGCACCACAGCCGGAAAACTTCGGACTTCCCGGGACGGAAGCGTTGCTCATCCGTAATAAACTTAACATCACTGTGCATCAACTCACGAATAAGCTCCAGCGTGTCACCCACTGAGATTTCATAATTCGAGCCTATATTAACTGTCTCTCCGACAGCCTTCTCGCATTGGGCGAGCTCAAGGAAACCGCGACAAGTATCAGCCACATAGTTAAAGTCGCGCGTAGGCGATACATCACCCAGCTTTATTTCCTTCTTACCACTGGCAATTTGCGTAATGATAGTCGGGATCACCGCTCTGGCCGATTGACGTGGCCCATAAGTATTGAAGGGGCGCGCTATCGTCAGCGGAAGATCAAAAGCATTGAAAAAGCTCATCGCCATGGCATCGGCGCCAATTTTCGACGCACTGTAGGGCGACTGCGGCTGGATGGGATGATTTTCATCAATAGGCACATACTGAGCCGTTCCATACACTTCACTAGTAGAAGTGTGAATCACGCGCCCAACACCATTATCAAGCGCCGCCTGGCAAATATTAAGCGTACCCTTTACATTAGTATCAACATAACTATCGGGGGCCACATAAGAATAAGGAATCGCAATCAGTGCCGCCAGATGAAAAACAGTATCTACACCCTTGGTAATATGCTTACAGTAATGAGGGTCGCGCACATCACCATTCAGGACCTCTACCTGACCCAGGCAATCCACATCCTCAAGCCAACCCCAGTAATTGAAGGAGTTATACTGGGAGAGCGCCTTGACCTCAAACCCTTCTCGAACAAGGAGCTCCGTCAGATGAGAACCAATAAAACCATCTGCCCCGGTAACCAATACTTTCTTCATGCACTGACCCTAATTCATTTCAATACTGACACACCAAGATGAGCATCAGAAAATTCGTATCATTTCACCAAAAGATGGCAATAGGCCTGCAACCACCCGGCACCATGAGCTACTGGAGACTCAATCTACCGCCTTCAGCGCCTGGATGCTAGCCTCCACAATCTTCGGCCTATCAGACGTAAACGGTACGCTTCTGAGCGCTATATAACGTCGCAAAACAGCCATTATAGCGCCTACGATCACACCGAGAAGCGCTCCAAAAGAAATCAAAATCAGCCTCATCGGCTTGATAGGCTCCGACGGCGCCAGCGCCGGTTGCTCAACCTCCACAAGCCGCAACCCCGCCAATGTTGAGTCCTGCGCTTCGAGAAGCGCCTGCTCCGTACGCTTAGCACTCGTCCCTGCCACGAACAAAGCGTCCTCTTTACGTCGCTGGAGCACTTCAATCTGTCGGTCAACACTCAACATTTGAAGTTCTTTCTGTATCTCGGCAACCCGTCGGTTGGTAAAGTCATCAGAATCACGCTTGCGCAAGACTGCTTGCTCCGCCTCAAGCACGTCCGTGCCAAGAAAGTAAAGCGGCTCCTTCTGACTGCTGATTTCGGTGCGAATGACATTCACTCCTGCTGCCATACCCGACTCACCCAGGAGCGATGCAGTCGTTGGGCGCTTAAGCCCCAAAGATCTGGCCACCGCAATGGCCTCTTCCAGCTCATGCAGTCGATTGGCCCGCTGCGTTTTCAGCTCAACACGAAGCGCACCCAGCTCATCCTGCAAAACCGCACGCCGAAGGATATTTTGCTCACGCAGCTTAGCAATCTGCGCAGATTTTTCGTGCTCATACACCATTTGCAAGGAGTCGATCTCGGAGGCCAACCCCTCCACTCGACTACGCCGGGTACTCTCGACATCGTGACGAACAGCCTCCTCCTCCCCTTTCACAACGAATGCGACGTAATCATTGAGCATACGAACACCATTGACCCCCTCAGGATAGGTCATTGTGATTTGCAGACGCCCCTGCCCAAAGTCCCGCTCCGCAACAGGCATTACAACCTTGAGCATCTCGGTGTTAAACATCCGAAGCACTTGCTCATCTGTGAGCCCAGCGCGCTTGTAAGGGGAAAAGAAATTTTGATGTTGCTCGTAAAATGCCTTACGAATATCATATGACTCCAATGCCGCACCGAACCGAAGCAATGCCGACGCAGGAGAAACGTCGTAGAGCCCTGTTCTTTTCAACGCATCTAGACTGGATTGAGAAGCAGGGCGTAATATACTTTTTACCTGATAAACAGGTGTCGCTAGTAAATAGGCATAGACTACGCACATCGCCGTAAAAACCAATGCCACAGTCGCAACCAACAAGCGCTGCCGCCAAATAGTCTGGGCAATAACAAATAGATCAAACTCAACACGACGAGAAAGAGAAACAGCACCTAGACTTTCCACAATTACCTGCCTTGAATTAATCCGTATTCGCCTACAGGCTAATCTCGATCAGTACTTGAGGATAGCGCACACCCCACCCCCATTATCCAGATCGAGCAAGACTTAGCATTTTGCCACACCTTTGACAAAACTCAAATCTTTTGCCGCAATGAGGCCAGGTAACTGCCTTTGCGTCCGATGACATCCTTTAAAACGCCCTCGAAGCCTCTGGACGCCTTTTCTCCATAGCCCCCATCTGTAGTGGTCAACTCATCCCGGACACGGTTTTGAGTTTTTCTTCTGCTTTCGCTGGAGCCAGTCCATCGTTGAACTGATGCAGCCGGATCCAGTTGTAGTGGCCCATCAGGTATTGGCCAATGTCTCATTGAGCTTGCTGCCCGGTCAGGTAGCCCGTGGTCGGTATCCACTCTGATTCCAAGCTGCGAAATATTCGCTCCATCGGTGCATTATCCCAACGGTTGCCTCGGCGGCTCATGCTCTGGCGCATGCGGTAGCACCACAGTCTCTGGCGGAACTGACGGCTGCCATATTGCGATCCCTGGTCAGAGTGGAACAGGCGCCCTTGAGGCTTTCCACGTTGTTCGTAGGCGACGTCCAGCGCTTTGACCACCAGGTCTCCATCCGGCTTTTCTGATAAGGCCCAGCCAACCACTCTGCGTGCATAGAGATCCAGGACAACTGCCAGATAGATGGTGCGATTTGCCCTGTACCCAGACGTAAGTGATGTCTCCACACCAGACCTGATTTGGCGCTTCGACATCAAACGCTCGGTTCAAGGTATTCGCTGTATCTGACCGCTCCACTGTGGCCTTTTTGTACGCATGTGATCCGTAAGCGTCCGGCGAACTCACCTTCCGAATTCCAGCTTCAAGGGCGATGGTGTCCGCGTATTTTGAAGGGGACGCGATCACCCTTATCGCCAGGATTTCCATGCGCCAACGAAGCTCTTATCCGAAACCGTTCAAAGCCCAGGTCGTTCAGGAATGCCTGCAACCTGGGGCGACCGTGTCCAGTGTCGCCATCAGCCACGGCATCAATGCCAATGTCATCCGCAAATGGCTACCGCTTTATCGAGACCAGCCCGCAACGGCTTCACCACCTGCATTCGTCCCAGTAAAAGCCGCGCCTAAACAGCCATCCGAAACGTCAGCGACCATTGAGTTATCCATGGCCGGACAAGTGATCACAGTTAAATGGCCAGTCTCGGATCCCGAAGGCTGCGCGCAATTTATCCGGGCTGTCGCTCGATGATCCGCATCGATGCAATCTGGCTGGCCACCGAGCCGACGGACATGCGCGCCGGCACCGAAACGGCATTGGCACGGGTGATCGCGGTGTTCGGTGCGGCGAAGCCGCACTGCGCTTATCTGTTTGCCAATCGCCGGCCTAACCGGATGAAAGTGCTGGTGCACGACGGCGTGGACGTCTGGCTTCCTGCGCGGCGACTGAACCAAGGCAAGTTCCACTGGCCCGGCATTCGCCATGGCGGCGAGGTCGAACTCGACAACGAACAACTCCACGCGTTGGTACTGGGTTGCCGTGGTAGCGCGTCGGTGCAGGCGGTGTGGTTACTGTGCTGTAAACGCCGGCCATTTGGCCGGTCTACTTGTCGTCGTTCTGCACCTGCTCTGGCACAGTCGGCGGCATGACTTTCTCGCCCAACCTCGACCAGATGCCCCCGGAACAGCTTCGTGCCTTGGCGGCACAGGCGCTGCAGTTGCAGTCCCAGATCTAGGCGATGGACAGGAAGACCCAGCACGATGAAACCCTCATCGAACAGTTCAAGTTCGAAATCGCCCTGCTCAAACGCCACAAGTTTGCCAAGCGGAGCGAGCAAATCAGCCCGGCGCAAGGCAGCTTGCTGGATGACCTGCTCGATACAGACCTTGAAGCGATCGAGGATGAGCTGAAACAGCTTCTTCCCGCTTCGTCACAGGACGAGCCACGGCAATCGCCCAAACGTGCGCCATTGCCGCCGCAGTTTCCGCGCACCGTGATTCGTCACGAGCCAGAAAGCACCCAGTGCGCCTGTGGCTGCCAACTTCAGCGCATCGGCGAATATGTCAGCGAAAAGCTGGATTACACGCCAGGCGTGTTCACGATCGAGCAACATGTGCACGGTAAATGGGCCTGCCGTCAGTGCGAAACTCTGACTCAGGCGCCGGTGCCGGCGCAGGTTATCGACAAAGGTATCCCGACCACAGGCTTGCTGGCCCACGTCATGGTGGCCAAGTTTGCCGATCACTTGCCGCTCTATCGGCAGGAGGAAATCTTCGGCCGCGCCGAGCTGGCAATTGCTCGCTCGACCTTGGCCCAGTGGGTGGGACAGACCGGCGTACGACTCCAGCCGCTAGTCGATGCTCTGCGAGAAGCGGTGCTGAAGCAGGGCGTGATTCACGCTGAAGAAACACCGGGTCAAACACTTACGCCAGGCGAGAAGAAAACCCATCGGGCCTACGTCTGGGCCTACAGCAGCACGCCGTTTTCGGCGCTCAAAGCCGTGGTATACGACTTCAGTCCAAGCCGTGCGAGCGAACATGCGCGCAATTTCCTGGGCGACTGGAACGGCAAGTTGGTCTGCGATGACCTAGCCGGGTACAAGGCCGGTTTTGAGCAGGGCATCACTGAAATCGGCTGCATGACCCAAGCCCGCCGCAAGTTTTTCGATCTGCATGTGGCGAACAAAAGCCAGTTGGCCGAACAGGCACTGCACTCGATTAGCGGCTTGTACGAGATCGAACGCCAGGCGCCGGACATGAGCAACGAAGATCGTTGGCGAATACGTCAGGAACTGGCGGTACCGATCAGCAAAACGCTGCATGAGTGGATGTTGGCCCTGTGCGACCTGGTGCCAAACGGATCAGCCACAGCCAAAGCCCTCGATTACAGCCTGAAACGCTGGGTAGCGCTGACGCGCTACCTGAATGATGGGGCTGTACCCATCGACATCAACCAAGTTGGAAACCAGATCCGGCCATGGCGCTTGGCCGCTCGAACTGGCTGCTTGCCGGGTCGCTGCGCAGTGGCAAGCGGGCAGCGGCGATCATGAGTCTGATCCAGTCGGCGCGCATGAATGGACATGATCCGCATGCCTATCTCAAAGATGTGCCAACGCAGCTGCCGACGCAGCGGGCCAGTGAGATCGGGCAACTGCTGCTGCATCAGTGGGTACTGACCCGACTTACGCAAGGTGAGTTGGCCGAACGCTTACTGTGATCCAGGCTGCTTGCTGATCAACGCCAGCTCACGCATCAGGCTGCGTACCTTGAATCGCCCGATTTGCTCACCCTCTTCTTGCATCATTGCCATGATGGTACGGCTGCCGGGCACACTTCGACCTCGCGTGAACAACTCATTCACTCGACTGCGCAACCGTAGTCGTTCAACGTCCGGAGTTCGCCTTCTGTGACGATGTGCGTAGTAACTTGAGCGAGTGACCTCGAACACTTCGCACAAACAATCAACGGGCTCATGATCGCTGAGCTGGCAGATCAGCGCGTACGCTCGAGATCTTCCGACATCAAGAGCGCGGTAGCCTTTTTTAGTATCGATTTCTCGCGTTCAAGGGGCGTGATCCGGGCTTCCAACTCTTGGACTTTTTGCTGCTCTGGCGTCAACGCTTTGCTGGCCGGCGTAACGCCGCCGCGCTCCTGCTGAAGCTGATTAACCCATCGGCGCAGGGCCGACTCGACCAAGCCGAGCGAACGGGCCGCTTCGGCATGGCTGTAGCCTTGATCGAGCACCAGACAGGCAGCTTCGCGCTTGAACTCAGGGGTAAAGGTACGACGTTGCTTGGCCATCGACACCTCTTTGTCGCGAGCATTCTCGCCTAAATGGGTGTCCGGTATCATTAGCCCACTACAATCTGAGGCGACCGGGCGAAAGGGCTACAGCTCAACCCTGAAGGACCGCCCCCTTACCAATACCACTCACGAATCAATTATTTACTCGCTCTTGCACCTAAAGCGATGCAAATTCCCTCTCAGATAAAAAAGCAGAGCCAGAACCACCCCCAAAACCGCCCCTAGCATCACCCCGAACACAACGATGAGCAGCTTTTTAGGCTTGATCGGAGCATCCGGCAACTCGACCCCCCCATCCTGGCGAAAGACCTGCAGATTCTCCGAAGCAACATTCAATTTACGTAGAAAATGAATTTGCCCCTCACGCTTCCGAAGCCCATCAATGAACGAATCATCCGAGACTCGATTCGCCAGGTTGTCGATCTCCGCCTCCAGAGCCCTGCTACCCCTCATATACAGCCGCGCCCCACCCTCATCGGCTGACAACCCACCATACAAACTATTAGAGACAATAGGCGGAGACTCAATATTTACCGCCCGCGCAACCTTCAACGCCTCTTTTAACTGAGCAATGCGGTCCTTGCGCTGCCTGGCCGAACTTTCCCTGGCCATCTCGACCTGCTGCTCAAGACTCTCAGCCAGCACAAGAGCATCCGAACGAGCATCCTCGATCACTTCAAGCTTTGTACGGGCTGCCGCCATCTCCACAAACGCCTGCGCCCACTCTACTGAGCGCCGAGCATCAGAAGACCGCACCACAACAGTCCAACGCCCAGACGCCTCCTTTCCATCCCCCTTAAGAGTGACAGCCTCTTTGAAAAGACGATAGAGTCCATCCTGCGATCCCGCGCGATCCCGACTTGACAGACTGGGAAGGTAATATTTCAAGAAAAAGTCTCTAGACAAGGATTCGGACTGAAGATTTCGAACATATACACCATAAACATCCTTGACCGAAAACAAACTTAAGCCACTTCCATTTCCTCTGCCGTAGTTTAATCGAGCGATATCAGTCTGCACGGGCGGCTGCACGATGACTTTAGACTCATATACAGGAGCAACCGTCCACGCGTATATAGCCGCCAGCCCCCCTCCCGCAAGGGTCGCGAGAAATATTGTGACTTTTCGCAACCACAGCCACTCAAGCAAGTCGAACAAGTCAGATTCACCACCACTCCGGCGCTCACGCTCATTGCGCATTTCTCTCTAATTCCTCGGTTCCATATAATCTTGAGCACAAGTCATATTCTTAACCATCCCCCAGCATAGTAGATGGCATTATGAAATGTCCCACCCTACGCATAAGACTAGCCATTCATGGAGCACTCAACCGAAATTTAGTTCCATCGAACCGATCAACGCGCCCAAGCCCAGCAAAGAGTGTAGTGGTCAACTCATCCCGGACACGGTTTTGAGTTTTTCTTCTGCTTTCGCTGGAGCCAGTCCATCGTTGAACTGATGCAGCCGGATCCAGTTGTAGTGGCCCATAAGGTATTGGCCAATGTCTCGTTGAGCTTGCTGCCCGGTCAGGTAGCCCGTGGTCGGTATCCACTCTGATTCCAAGCTGCGAAATATTCGCTCCATCGGTGCATTATCCCAACAGTTGCCTCGGCGGCTCATGCTCTGGCGCATGCGGCAGCGCCACAGTCTCTGGCGGAACTGACGGCTGCCATATTGCAATCCCTGGTCAGAGTGGAACAGGAGTCCTTGAGGCTTTCCACGTTGTTCGTAGGCAACGTCCAGCGCTTTGACCACCAGGTCTCCATCCGGCTTTTCTGATAAGGCCCAGCCAACCACTCTGCGTGCATAGAGATCCAGAACAACTGCCAGATAGTGCCATTTGCCCTGTGCCCAGACGTAAGTGAAGTCTCCACACCAGACCGGAGTTCGCCTTCTGTGACGATGTGCGTAGTAACTTGAGCGAGTGACTTCGAACACTTCGCACAAACAATCAAGGGGATCATGGTCGCTGAGCTGGCAGATCAGCGCGTACGCTCGAGATATTCCGACATCAAGAGCGCGGTAGCCTTTTTTAGTATCGATTTCTCGCGTTCAAGGTGCGTGACCCGGGCTTCCAACTCTTGGATTTTTTGCTGCTCTGGCGTCAACGCTTTGCTGGCCGGCGTAACGCCGCCGCGCTCCTGCTGAAGCTGATTAACCCATCGGCGCAAGGCCGACTCGACCAAGCCGAGCGAACGGGCCGCTTCGGCATGGCTGTAGCCTTGATCGAGCACCAGGTAGGCAGCTTCGCGCTTGAACTCAGGGGTAAAGGTACGGCGTTGCTTGGTCATCGGACACCTCTCTGTGGCGAGCATTCTCGCCCAAATGGGTGTCCGGGGTTAGTAGATCACTACAGGTGAAGCTGATGGCAAGAACCCGTAATACCGCTGGCGCCACCATGATGAGAAAGAGCAGGAAACTCCATAGCGCTGCACACTCTGACTGGCTGAGAATGAAACTGCCATTACCTCATCTCAGTCGACACATGCATAGGCGGACACTTCCGACGGCCGCGTCGGAATCTTCCTCAGTTAACACTCAAAGCCGCCTGCCGCGCCGATGCCCTCATCTTGCGCTTACCGCGCATCAGGCCATAGGCACCGAGCAGCGGCCCCACTGCCAGCCCAACGACCAGCGCAGCCAACACCGGCACCGCAACCGGCAACGCCGGCGCCGACCAACCGAACAGCACCAGAGAAACGCCCTGCTGATTTTCCAACACGAAGAACAACACCACAGCCGCCAGCAGCAGCACGAACAGCGCCGCCAGGGCGCGCTTGAGGTTACGCATCAGACTGCTCCTTCACTCAATGGGGCTCATGCTCTTCTTCATTAACCCGATCACGCAATTCCTTGCCGGGCTTGAAGTGCGGCACGTACTTGCCTTCGAGGCTGACCGACTGGCCGGTCTTGGGATTGCGCCCTACCCGCGGTGCGCGGTAGTGCAGGGAAAAGCTGCCAAAGCCACGGATCTCGATGCGATCCCCGGTCGCCAGGCACTGCGACATCTGCTCAAGCATGGTCTTGATGGCCAGCTCGACGTCCTTGGACGAGAGCAGCCCCTGATGGGTGACAATTCGTTCGATCAGCTCCGACTTCGTCATATTTTTCCCTTCGTTATCAAGCAGCTAGATCATTGCTTAATCAGTTTGTAGCACGCCCCGGCGGATTTGAACAGTGTGGTTCTTGACTAAACAAAAAAATTCAAGATAAGACGCAGCACGGGCAATCCTCACTCCGCACGACCCCAAGCGCACTGAGACGCGACTTTGCGGGCAAGCGGGAAAGCCTACCGCCCACGCATCACGCACACCCGCAGAAATAGCCACAAACCCTGTAGGAACAAACTGCTTTGAGCCAGCCAGGCAAATCACAGCCACAAAAAAAGGCGACCCAAGGGTCGCCTTTTTACCGATCAAACAGAACTCAGTTCTGCTTGGCCATTGCTTCGCGCAGCAGCGCAGCCATGGTGGTATCGGCAGCCGCTTCCGGAGCGTTTTTCAGGCTCTGGATGGCTTCGCGCTCTTCAGCGTCGTCCTTCGACTTGATGGACAGGCTGATAACGCGGGACTTGCGGTCGACGCTGATGATCTTGGCTTCGATCTCTTCGCCTTCCTTCAGCACGTTACGGGCGTCTTCAACGCGGTCACGGCTGATTTCGGAAGCCTTCAGAGTAGCTTCGATGTCGTCGGCCAGGGTCACGATAGCGCCCTTGGCGTCAACTTCCTTGACGATACCTTTAACGATAGCGCCCTTGTCGTTGACAGCAACGAAGTTGGAGAACGGATCGTCTTCCAGCTGCTTGATGCCCAGGGAGATGCGCTCGCGCTCTGGGTCAACCGACAGGATGACGGTTTCCAGCTCGTCGCCCTTCTTGAAGCGACGCACGGCTTCTTCGCCAGCTTCGTTCCAGGAGATGTCGGACAGGTGAACCAGACCGTCGATGCCGCCGTCCAGACCGATGAAGATACCGAAGTCGGTGATCGACTTGATGGTACCGGTGATCTTGTCACCCTTGTTGAACTGGCCGGAGAAGTCTTCCCATGGGTTCGATTTGCACTGCTTGATACCCAGGGAGATACGACGACGCTCTTCGTCGATGTCCAGAACCATGACTTCCACTTCGTCGCCAACCTGAACGACTTTCGACGGGTGGATGTTCTTGTTGGTCCAGTCCATTTCGGAGACGTGCACCAGGCCTTCAACGCCTTCTTCCAGCTCAGCGAAGCAGCCATAGTCGGTCAGGTTGGTGACGCGAGCCATGACGCGGGTGCTTTCTGGGTAGCGGGCTTTGATAGCAACCCATGGGTCTTCGCCCAGTTGCTTCAGACCCAGCGAAACGCGGTTGCGCTCGCGATCGTACTTCAGGACCTTGACGTCGATCTCGTCACCAACGTTGACGATTTCCGACGGGTGCTTGATACGCTTCCAGGCCATGTCGGTGATGTGCAGCAGACCATCGACGCCGCCCAGGTCAACGAACGCACCGTAGTCGGTGAGGTTCTTGACGATACCTTTGACCTGCTGGCCTTCCTGCAGCGATTCCAGCAGAGCTTCGCGCTCGGCGCTGTTTTCGGCTTCCAGGACGCTGCGACGGGAAACGACAACGTTGTTGCGCTTCTGGTCCAGCTTGATGACCTTGAATTCCAGCTCTTTGCCTTCGAGGTGGGTGGTGTCGCGCACTGGGCGGACATCAACCAGGGAGCCCGGCAGGAACGCACGGATGCCGTTAACGTCGACAGTGAAGCCGCCTTTAACCTTACCGTTGATAACGCCCTTGACCACTTCTTCGGCAGCGAAAGCAGCTTCCAGAACAATCCAGCACTCGGCGCGCTTGGCTTTTTCACGGGACAGCTTGGTTTCGCCAAAGCCGTCTTCGACCGCGTCCAGCGCAACGTGAACTTCGTCACCGACCTTGATGGTCAGCTCGCCAGCTTCGTTGATGAACTGCTCGAGCGGGATGACGCCCTCGGACTTCAGGCCAGCGTGAACGGTAACCCAGTCGCCGTCGATGTCGACAACGATACCGGTGATGATGGCACCCGGCTGAAGATTGAGGGTTTTCAGGCTTTCTTCAAAGAGTTCTGCAAAGCTTTCGCTCATTTTAATTCCTGTAGATTCGGGCGAAACAAACGCCCATAGCCACATTCCAGACAATGTGGGTTTCGTTAAGTAAAGAAGAACTGGCAGGACGTTGACTGGTGCCCCTGCCCGCTCTCCTCTCCATCAGGCCAGGTCGCGCAGGGCGAGCTCGCTTCTGATGCGTTGCAGCACCTGCTCGATGGACAACTCCGTGGAATCCAGCTGAATGGCATCGGCCGCCGGCTTGAGCGGGGCCACTGCGCGCTGGGTGTCACGCTCATCGCGCGCACGGATCTCATCTAGCAGACTTGACAGACTAACATCTTCACCCTTGCCCTTCAACTGCAGGTAGCGGCGACGGGCACGCTCCTCGGCGCTGGCGGTGAGGAAGACCTTGAGCGGCGCGTCAGGGAACACCACGGTGCCCATGTCGCGACCGTCGGCAATCAAACCCGGCGCCTCGCGGAAGGCGCGCTGGCGCTGCAGCAGCGCCTCGCGCACCGCCGGCAGCGAGGCGACCATCGATGCGCCGGCACCGACGGTCTCGGTACGGATGACATGACTGACATCCTCGCCCTCGAGAATGATCTGCTGCAATTTGCCCGGCTCGGCAGCGATGAACTGCACGTCCAGATGGGCGGCCAGGGCCTTGAGCAGCTCTTCGTTGGTCAGGTCGACGCCATGGTTGCTGGCATTGAACGCCAGCAGGCGGTACAGGGCGCCGGAATCGAGCAGGCGCCAGCCCAGCTCGCGGGCCAGCAGGCCCGCCACGGTACCCTTGCCCGAGCCGCTCGGCCCGTCGATGGTGATGACCGGTGCTTGCGAATTCACGACTTGCCCTCTTCGGCGACGCGGATTCCGACTTCCTTGCACAGCGCCAGGAAGTTGGGGAACGACGTGGCGACGTTGGCACAGTCATGGATCACGATCGGCGCGCTGGCGCGCAGCGAGGCGATGCTGAAGGCCATGGCGATGCGATGGTCACCGTGGCCGTGCACTTCGCCGCCGCCGATCGGGCCGCCGTCGATGATAATGCCGTCCGGCGTCGGCTCGCACTTCACGCCCAGGGCGATCAGGCCGTCGGCCATCACCTGGATGCGGTCCGACTCCTTGACCCGAAGCTCTTCGGCGCCACGCAGCACCGTGCGCCCTTCGGCGCAGGCAGCGGCGACGAACAGCACAGGGAACTCGTCGATGGCCAGCGGCACCAGGTGCTCGGGAATCTCGATACCCTTGAGCTTGGCGCCGCGCACGCGCAGGTCAGCCACCGGCTCGCCGCCGACTTCACGCTGGTTCTCAAGGGTGATGTCGCCACCCATCAGGCGCAGGATGTCGATCACGCCGGTGCGGGTCGGGTTGATACCGACGTGCTCCAGGACCAGCTCGGAACCTTCTGCGATGGAGGCCGCCACCAGAAAGAATGCCGAGGAGGAAATGTCCGCCGGCACTTCGATGCGGGTAGCGGTGAGCTTGCCACCAGACTGCAGGGAGGCCACCGGGCCGTTCGACTCGACCGCGTAGCCGAAGCCGCGCAGCATGCGCTCGGTGTGGTCACGGGTCGGCGCAGGCTCGGTGACGGTGGTGGTGCCCTCGGCGTACAGGCCGGCCAGCAGCAGGCAGGATTTGACCTGGGCGCTGGCCATCGGCAGCGTGTAGTTCAGCGCCTTGAGCTTATGACCACCGCGGATGGTCAGCGGCGGACGGCCTTCAGGGCCGGTCTCGACCACAGCGCCCATTTCGCGCAACGGATTGGCCACGCGGTTCATCGGGCGCTTGGACAGCGAGGCGTCGCCTGTCATGGTGGTGTCGAACGGCTGCGCCGCCAGCAGGCCGGACAACAGGCGCATCGAGGTACCGGAGTTGCCGACATACAGCGGGCCGGGTGGCGGCTTGAGGCCGTGCAGGCCGACGCCATGGATGGTCACGCGTCCGTGGTGCGGGCCTTCGATGACCACGCCCATGTCACGGAAGGCCTGCAAGGTGGCCAGGGCGTCCTCGCCCTCGAGGAAACCTTCCACCTCGGTGGTGCCTTCGGCCAGCGAGCCGAGCATGATCGAGCGGTGGGAAATCGACTTGTCGCCAGGTACGCGGATCCGTCCGGACACGCGGCCACCCGGTTGGGCCAGGAAAATCAGATCGTTGGCGTTCATAGCGTCCACATAGGCCCGGCGGGCCAGGATTTTACTGAAATGCTCGCGGGCAACCCGGGCGCGGGTGAACACACCCAGCAGTTGGTGCCCGTCCCCAGCATCGACCGCGTCGCGCAAGGCGTCGAGGTCGCTGCGAAATGTATCGAGAGTGCGCAGGACCGCCTCGCGGTTGGCGAGGAAGATGTCGTGCCACATGATCGGGTCGCTACCAGCGATTCTCGTGAAATCGCGAAAGCCCCCCGCAGCGTACCGGAAGATCTCCAGGTTTTCATTGCGCTTGGCCAGCGAATCGACCAGGCCGAAGGCCAGCAGGTGCGGCAGGTGGCTGGTGGCGGCCAGGACTTCGTCATGGCGCTCCACCGGCATGTGCTCGACATCGGCGTCCAGCGCGCGCCAGAGGCGGTCGACCAGGGCCAGCGCCTGCGGGTCGGTGTCCACCAGCGGCGTGAGGATCACCTTGTGGCGACGGAACAACGCGGCATTGGAGGCCTCAACGCCGCTTTGCTCGGAGCCGGCGATCGGGTGCCCGGGCACGAAGCGCGGCAAGCGCTCGGCGAACGCTTCGCGCGCTGCACGCACGACGTTGCCCTTGGCGCTGCCCACGTCGGTGATCACCGCGTCACCCAGGTCGAGCTGGGCCAGCCGGGCCAGGACTTTCTCCATGGCCAGGATCGGTACCGCCAGCTGGATGACATCGGCGCCGACACAAGCGACGGCCAGGTCCGCCTCGCAACGGTCGACCACGCCCAGCGCCACGGCCTGCTTGCGCGACTCGGCATCCAGGTCGACGCCGACCACCTCGCGGCACAGGCCGCTTTCACGCAAGCCCTTGGCGAAGGAGCCGCCGATCAGGCCGAGGCCGACCACGACCAAGCGGCCGACAATCGGTGCGGATTTGTTTGTTACAGCATCAACCACGAGTGCGAACCCTGTTCAGAAATCTAGGCAATCTGCGAGACCCACTGGGGCTGCGTTGCAGCCCATCGCGACGCAAGGCCGCTCCCACAGGACTCAGTACAGCTTCAAGGCCTGCACAATACCTGTGGGAGCGGCCTTGTGTCGCGATGGGGCGCGAAGCGGCCCCGGCAATCTCAAATCAAAGCACCGCCTTCGGATAGGAACCCAGCACCTTCAGCGCCACAGCCTCCTGGCTGATCTGCTCCAGCACCGCCTTGATCAGCGGATCGCGGTGATGGCCGACGAAGTCGATGAAGAACACGTAGGTCCACTTGCCGCTGCGCGACGGACGGGTCTCGATGCGCGTCAGGTCGATGCCGTTCTCGTGGAACGGCACCAGCAGCTCATGCAGCGCGCCCGGCTTGTTGCTCATGGAAACGATGATCGAGGTCTTGTCGTCGCCGGTCGGCGGTACTTCCTGGCTGCCGATCATGAGGAAGCGCGTGGAGTTGTCCGGGCGGTCCTCGATCTTCTCGGCCAGGCGGGTCAGCCCGTACAGGTTGGCCGCCATGTCGCCAGCGATCGCCGCCGAGTTCCACTCGCCCTTGACCCGCTTGGCCGCCTCGGCGTTGCTGGAGACAGCCACGCGCTCGACGTTCGGGTAATGGGCGTCCAGCCACTTGCGGCACTGAGCCAGCGACTGGGCATGGGAGTAGATGCGGGTGATGCTGTCGGTCTTGGTGTTCTCGCCCACCAGCAGGTGGTGGTGGATACGCAGCTCCACCTCGCCGCAGATCACCATGTCGTGCTCGAGGAAGCTGTCCAGCGTATGGCTGACCGCGCCTTCGGTGGAGTTTTCCACCGGCACCACGCCAAAGTTGACGGCACCGGCCGCCACTTCGCGGAATACCTCGTCGATGGCCGCCATCGGGCGACTGACCACGGCGTGACCGAAGTGCTTCATGGCGGCCGCCTGGGTGAAGGTGCCTTCCGGGCCGAGGTAGGCGACTTTTAGCGGCTCTTCCAGGGCCAGGCAGGAGGACATGATCTCGCGGAACAGCCGCGCCATCTCTTCGTTGTCCAGCGGCCCCTTGTTGCGCTCCATGACACGCTTGAGCACCGCGGCTTCACGCTCGGGGCGATAGAACACCGGCGCCTCGCCTTCGGCCAGCGACGCGGTCTTGACCTTGGCCACTTCCTGGGCGCAACGGGCGCGCTCGCTGATCAGCTCGAGGATCTTCTCGTCGAGGCTGTCGATGCGCACGCGCAGGGCCTTGAGTTCCTGGTCGGACATCAGCCGTGCTCCTTCTCGAATTCAGCCATGTACTGCACCAGCGCCTCGACGGCCTCCAGGCCCAAGGCGTTGTAGATCGAGGCGCGCATGCCACCCACCGAACGGTGCCCCTTGAGGTTCAGCAGGCCACGGGCGTCGGCGCCAGCCAGGAAGGCCTTGTCCAGGCGCTCGTCGGCCAGGCGGAACGGCACGTTCATCCACGAACGGGCGTTGTGGCTGATCGGATTGGTGTAGAACTCGCTGCCGTCGATGAAGCCGTACAGGCGGTCCTTCTTGGCGCGGTTGCGCTGCTCCATGGCCTCGACGCCACCCTGCTCCTTGAGCCACTCGAACACCAGGCCCGAGAGGTACCAGGAATAGGTGGCCGGGGTGTTGTACATCGAGCCGTTGTCGGCCGCGATCTTGTAGTCGAGCATGGTCGGGCAGCTGCTGCGGGCGTGGCCCAGCAGGTCTTCACGGACGATCACCACCACCAGGCCGCTGGGGCCGATGTTCTTCTGCGCGCCGGCGTAGATCAGGCCGAACTGCGACACGTCGGTCGGGCGCGAGAGGATGTCGGAGGACATGTCGACCACCAGCGGGACGTCGCCGGTCTCGGGCACCCAGTCGAACTGCAGGCCGCCGATGGTCTCGTTGGACGCATAGTGAACGTATGCCGCGTTCTTGGTCAGTTTCCACTCGTTCTGGCCTGGGATGGCCAGGTAGTCGTAGGGCTTGGCGCTGGCGGCGACGTTGACGTTGCCGAAACGACGCGCTTCCTCGATGGCCTTCTTCGACCAGATGCCGGTCTCGACGTAGTCGGCGGTGCCATTCTCCGGCAGCAGGTTCAGCGGAATCTCGGCGAACTGCTGGCTGGCGCCGCCCTGCAGGAACAGCACCTTGTAGTTGGAGGGGACGGACAGCAGGTCGCGCAGGTCCTGCTCGGCCTTTTCGGCAATGGCCACGTAGTCGTCGCTGCGATGGCTCATTTCCATTACCGACAGGCCCTTGCCGCGCCAGTCCAGCATCTCGGCCTGGGCACGCTGCAGGACAGCATCGGGAAGCGCGGCGGGGCCGGCGCAGAAGTTAAAGGCTCGTTTGCTCACATCCACTCTCGCTCTGCCAAATAGAACAAATCGTCACTCACAGACCCCGCCAACCCCTGCAGGAGCGAGCGTTGCCTGTTCCAATCAGTCAAACGGGGCGACCTTGGTCGCCCCGTTCGGGTTGTTGCTTCGGTTATTCCTGAGGTGCCTCTTCGGCGCCTGCGGTGTCCTCGCCCACTGCATCGAGCGGGGCGCCCTCCTCGTCCGTCTCGACCAGGTCGTCGAGTTCTTCCTCGGATGGCTCCTGGACACGCTCCAGGCCCACCAGTGTTTCGTCCGTGGCCAGCTTGATCAGCGTAACACCCTGGGTGTTACGGCTCAGGCTGGACACTTCGCCGACCCGCGTGCGCACCAGGGTACCCTGGTCGGAAATCAGCATGATCTCCTCGCCTTCCTGCACCTGGATGGCGCCGATCAGCAGGCCGTTGCGCCCCTTGGTGCCCATGGCGATCACGCCCTGGCCGCCACGACCGCGACGCGGGAACTTGGAAAGCGGGGTGCGCTTGCCGAAGCCACGCTCGGAGGCAGTGAGGATCTGCGCGCCGGACTCGGGGATCAGCATGGAGATGATCTGCTGGCCCTTGCCCAGTTTCATGCCGCGCACGCCACGGGCATTACGACCCATCTCGCGCACCACGCTCTCGGCGAAGCGGATCACCTTGCCGGCGTCGGAGAACATCATGACTTCCTTGGCGCCATCGGTAATGGCTGCGGCGATCAGGGTGTCGCCTTCCTTGAGCTTCAGGGCGATCAGGCCATTGGAGCGCGGACGGGCGAACTGCACCAGCGGGGTCTTCTTGACGGTACCGGAGGCGGTGGCCATGAAGATGTAGGCGCCGGTCGGTTCGGCGGCCCACTCTGGGGTGTCGCCGTCTTCCTCGTCGATCTCTTCGGCCTCAACCAGCTCGCCTTCAATCACGCTGTCATCGCTGTCTTCCAGCTCTTCCTCAGGGTCTGCGTGCTGCTGCAGCGCTTCCAGGTCGATCTGCAGCATGGCGGTAATGCGCTCACCCTCCTCCAGCGGCAGCAGGTTGACCAGCGGACGACCGCGGGCGGCGCGGGAGGCCTCGGGGATTTCGTAGGTCTTCTTCCAGTACACCTTGCCCTTGCTGGAGAACAGCAGCAGGGTGGCGTGGCTGTTGGCGACCAGCAGGTGCTCGATGTAGTCCTCGTCCTTGACGCCGGTGGCCGACTTGCCCTTGCCGCCGCGGCGCTGGGCCTGGTAGGCGGACAATGGCTGGGTCTTGGCGTAACCACCGTGGGAGATGGTCACCACGCGCTCTTCTTCCGGGATCATGTCACCGTAGTTGAGGTCGTGGCTGGCGTTGAGGATCTCGGTGCGGCGGGCATCGCCGTACTCGGCGCGGATCGCTTCGAGTTCTTCGCGGATCACTTCCATCAGGCGCTCGGCGCTGCTGAGGATGCGGATCAGCTCGCCGATCTGCTCGAGGATCTCCTGGTACTCGGCCAGCAGCTTCTCGTGCTCCAGGCCGGTCAGGCGGTGCAGGCGCAGCTCGAGGATGGCCTGGGCCTGCTCCGGCGACAGGTAGTACTTGCCTTCACGCAGACCGTACTGCTCCGGCAGGTCTTCCGGACGGCAGGACTCGGCGCCGGCGCGCTCGACCATGACCTGCACCGCGCTGGACTCCCAGGCGGTGCTGATCAGCGCTTCCTTGGCTTCGGACGGGGTCGGCGAGGCCTTGATCAGGGCGATGACCGGGTCGATGTTGGACAGCGCGACCGCCTGGCCTTCAAGGATGTGGCCACGCTCGCGGGCCTTGCGCAGCTCGAACACGGTGCGGCGGGTGACCACTTCGCGACGGTGGCGAACGAACGCCTCGAGCAGGTCCTTGAGGTTCAGCAGGCGCGGGCGACCGTCGATCAGGGCGACGATGTTGATGCCGAACACGCTCTGCAGCTGGGTCTGCTGGTAGAGGTTGTTGAGCACCACTTCCGGCACCTCGCCGCGACGCAGCTCGATGACGATGCGCATGCCATCCTTGTCGGACTCGTCGCGCAGCTCGGTGATGCCTTCGATCTTCTTCTCTTTGACCAGCTCGGCGATCTTCTCGATCAGACGCGCCTTGTTCAGCTGGTACGGCAGCTCGGTGACGACGATCTGCTGGCGACCACCGACCTTGTCGATGTCCTCGATCTCGGAACGGGCGCGCATATAGATGCGGCCACGGCCGGTGCGATAGGCCTCGATGATGCCCTGGCGGCCGTTGATCAGGCCGGCGGTAGGGAAGTCCGGACCCGGGATGAACTGCATCAGTTCATCGACCGTGATGTCGGAGTTGTCGATCAGCGCCAGGCAGCCATCGATCACTTCGCCGAGGTTGTGCGGCGGGATGTTGGTGGCCATGCCCACGGCGATACCGCTGGAACCGTTGACCAGCAGGTTGGGGATCTTGGTCGGCATGACCGCCGGGATCTGCTCGGTACCGTCGTAGTTGGGCACCCAGTCGACGGTTTCCTTGTGCAGGTCGGCCAGCAGCTCGTGGGCCAGCTTGGCCATGCGCACTTCGGTGTATCGCATGGCCGCGGCGTTGTCACCGTCCACCGAACCGAAGTTGCCCTGGCCATCGACCAGCAAGTAGCGCAGCGAGAAGGGCTGGGCCATGCGCACGATGGTGTCGTACACAGCGGTGTCGCCGTGCGGGTGGTACTTACCGATCACGTCACCGACCACACGGGCGGATTTCTTGTACGGCTTGTTCCAGTCGTTGCCCAGTTCGCTCATCGCATACAGAACGCGGCGATGCACGGGCTTCAAGCCGTCACGCGCATCGGGCAGCGCTCGCCCGACAATAACGCTCATCGCGTAGTCGAGGTAAGACTGTCTCAGTTCGTCTTCGATATTGACCGGGAGGATTTCTTTGGCCAGTTCGCCCATGAGAAGCCTGATTCCTTTTTCTGGTGAAACTTCGCCTGATCCCTCGAAGGACGAACGAAGCTCGCCGCCGCAGCGCATATGGGGTGCGACGACTTACGACAAATCAATGAGTTGTGACATGGATCTGCGCAATGAAGGCCGCCGCAAAGAGCGGCCTTGGAAACTGCCGGATGGTATCACAAACACGGGACGCATGGGAGATATGGCAGGTTGCCTTGAAGCGCCATCCAAACGGGTGAAAAAACACCTCAATGCAGGCGTTTGCGGCACATCAACTGGGCGATTTTCGCCGTATCCGGACGCTCGACCACCCCCCTCTCGGTGACGATCACGTCGATCAGGTCCGCCGGGGTGACATCCACCACCGGGTTGTAGGCCTCGACATCGGCCGTCACCTGGATGCCCGCGACTTCCAGCAACTCTTCTTCGCCACGGGTCTCCAGCGGGATGTCCTCGCCGGTGGCCAGGTTCAGGTCGACGCTGGTGCTCGGCGCCACCACCATGAAGCGCAGGCCGTGGTGCATGGCGGTCACCGCCATCTGGTAGGTGCCGATCTTCGCCGCCACGTCGCCATTGGCGGCGATACAGTCGGCACCAACCACCACCCAGGTGATGCCCTTGGTCTTCATCAGGTGCCCCATGGCCGCGTCGGCGACCACGGTCACCGGCACGCCATCGGCGGCCAGCTCCCAGGCGGTCAGGCGCGAGCCCTGCAACCAGGGTCGCGACTCGCAGGCATAGACCTGCTCAACCATGCCTTCCAGGGTGGCAGCGCGGATCACCCCCAAGGCGGTGCCGAAGCCGCCGGTGGCCAAGGCCCCGGCGTTGCCATGGGTGAGCAGAGCCTGTTCGCTGCCCTGGTGGCGACGAATCTGCTCGACGCCGAACTGGGCCATGGTCAGGTTGGCCTCGCGATCGCTTTCATGGATGGCCACCGCCTCGGCCTCCATCACCGCCAGCACATCCTCCCCTGAACGCAGGCGCTGCAGGCGTTCACGCATGCGGTTGAGCGCCCAGAACAGGTTGGCCGGGGTCGGGCGCGCCTCGCCCAGCAGCATGAAGTCCTCCTCGAGGGACTCCTCCCAGCCGTCACCCTCGGCCAATCGCTGGCGCAAAGCCAGCACCAGGCCATAGGCGGCGCAGATTCCGATCGCCGGGGCGCCGCGTACAGCCATGTCGCTGATTGCCTCGGCCACCTCGTACGCCTGCGTGCAGGCCAGCCAGCACTGCTCCAGCGGCAGCAGGCGCTGGTCGAGCAGGTGCAACACGCCGTCGCGCCATTCGATGCCCGTCACCGTCTCCGCCGCCATCAGTTGCTCGCGCATCGCCTCTCCCCGTCGCCCTGACATCAAAAGCCGGCGATTATAGCGACCCTCAGCCGCGGACGCTCGGGTATACTGCGCGTTTAGCCGAACCAACCCAGGTATATGCCGCGCATGCCCACCGCCACCCCTCTCCTCGACCTGCTGCTTGTGCCGGACTGGCTGGTCCCCGTGGAGCCGGCCGGCGTGGTGCTCGAAGGCCATGCACTGGGTGTGCTGGACGGCCAGATCGCCTGGCTCGGCCCCCGCGAACGGGCACCCCGGGCCCGGGAAGTGCGCGAACTGCCCGACTGCGTGCTGACGCCCGGGCTGGTCAACGCCCATGGTCACGCCGCCATGGCCCTGTTCCGTGGCCTGGCCGATGACCTGCCGCTGATGACCTGGCTGCAGGAGCATATCTGGCCGGCCGAGGGCCGCTGGGTGGACGAAAACTTCGTGCGTGACGGCACCGACCTTGCCATCGCCGAGCAGCTCAAGGGCGGCATCACCTGCTTTGCCGACATGTACTTCTTCCCCCGCGAAGCCTGCGACCGCGTGCACCAGAGCGGTATCCGCGCGCAGATCGCGGTGCCGCTGCTGGACTTCCCGATCCCCGGCGCGCGCACCCCGGACGAGGGCCTGCACCTGGCCATCGAGCTGTTCGGCGACCTGCGCCACCACCCGCGCATTACCGTCGCCCTTGGCCCGCACGCGCCGTACACGGTCAGCGATGCGAACCTTGAGAAGATCCGGGTAATCGCCGACCAGCTCGACGCACCGCTGCACATGCATATCCACGAGACCGCCGGCGAAGTCGAGCAGGCGCTCAAGGACAGCGGCGAGCGCCCACTGGCCCGCCTCGCCCGCCTGGGCCTGCTGGGGCCGAACCTGCAGGCGGTGCACATGACCCAGGTCAGCGACGAGGATCTGGCCCTGCTGGTAGAAAGCAACACCAGCGTGGTCCACTGCCCCGAGTCCAACCTCAAGCTGGCCAGCGGCTTCTGCCCGGTGGAGCGCCTGTGGCAGGCCGGAGTGAACGTGGCGGTGGGCACCGACGGCGCCGCCAGCAACAATGACCTCGACCTGCTCGGCGAAACCCGTACCGCCGCGCTGCTGGCCAAGGCCGTCGCCGGCTCGGCCACCGCCCTGGACGCCCATCGGGCGCTGCGCATGGCCACGCTCAACGGCGCCCGGGCGCTGGGCCTGGAGGCGACGACCGGCTCGCTCGAGGTAGGCAAGGCCGCCGACCTGGTCGCCTTCGACCTGTCGGGGCTGGCGCAGCAGCCGGTGCACGACCCGGTCTCGCAATTGATCTACGCCACCGGCCGCGATTGCGTGAAGGACGTCTGGGTCGCCGGCCACGCCCTGGTGCTGGACCGCCGCCTGACGCGGATGGACGAGCGGGCCCTGGCCGCCAATGCCCGCGCCTGGGGAGCCCGCATCGGCGGGCGCAACGAATAACCGGGCGCCAGCCAC
>NZ_NIBE01000045.1:16057-97370 GCF_002205115.1 Pseudomonas sp. DrBHI1 | reverse complement strand
GCTCACCGCTGGTGGGACCGCGAGAGCGAATTCAAGCCACTGCACGACATCAACCCACTGCGGGTCAACTGGATCGACGAGCGCGTCGCCCTTGCCGGCAAGAAGGTGCTGGACGTCGGCTGCGGCGGCGGCATCCTCAGCGAGGCGATGGCCCAGCGCGGCGCCACCGTGACCGGCATCGACATGGGCGAGGCGCCACTGGCGGTGGCCCAACTGCATCAGCTGGAGTCCGGCGTGGCGGTGGAGTACCGGCAGATCACCGCCGAGGCCCTGGCCGAAGAGATGCCCGAGCAGTTCGACGTGGTCACCTGCCTGGAGATGCTCGAGCACGTGCCCGACCCTTCGTCGGTGATCCGTGCCTGCTACCGCATGGTCAAGCCGGGCGGCCAGGTGTTCTTCTCGACCATCAACCGCAACCCCAAGGCCTACCTGCTGGCAATCATCGGCGCCGAGTACATCCTCAAGATGCTGCCGCGCGGCACCCATGACTTCAAGAAATTCATCCGCCCCTCCGAGCTGGGCGCCTGGAGCCGCGCCGCGGGCCTCGAGGTCAAGGACATCATCGGCCTGACCTACAACCCGCTGACCAAGCACTACAAGCTCAGCAACGACGTCGACGTCAACTACATGATCCAGACCCTGCGCGAGGAATGAGCATGCGCCTGCGAGCAGTACTCTTCGACATGGACGGCACCCTGCTGGACACGGCGCCGGACTTCATCGCCATCTGCCAGGCGATGCTCGCCGACCGCGGCATGCCGGCCATCGACGACGAACGCATCCGCGAGGTGATCTCCGGCGGCGCCCGCGCCATGGTCGCCGCAACCTTCGCCATGGACCCCGAGGCCGACGGCTTCGAGGCCCTGCGCCTGGAATTCCTCGAGCGCTACCAGCGCGACTGCGCAGTGCACAGCAAGCTGTTCGACGGCATGCCGGAGCTGCTGGCCGACATCGAGAAAGGCAACCTGCTGTGGGGCGTGGTCACCAACAAGCCGGTGCGCTTCGCCGAACCGATCATGCAGCGCCTGGGCCTGGCAGAGCGCTCGGCCCTACTGATCTGCCCAGACCACGTGAAGAACAGCAAGCCCGACCCCGAACCGTTGATCCTGGCGTGCAAGACCCTGGACCTGGACCCGGCCAGCGTGCTGTTCGTCGGCGATGACCTGCGTGACATCGAGTCTGGCCGCGACGCCGGCACCCGCACCGCAGCGGTGCGCTATGGCTATATTCATCCAGAGGACAACCCCAACAACTGGGGCGCCGACGTGGTGGTGGACCACCCGCTGGAACTGCGCAAGGTGATCGACAGCGCGCTGTGCGGCTGCTGAACCTTCGCGCAGCCCCCATTGATCGCAACCGATTTAAGGACAGACCGATGTTCGACTACACCGCCCGCCCCGACCTGCTCAAGGACCGGATCATCCTGGTCACCGGCGCCGGTCGCGGCATCGGCGCCGCCGCCGCCAAGGCCTACGCCGCCCTGGGCGCCACCGTGTTGCTGCTGGGCAAGACCGAGTCCAACCTCAACGAGGTCTACGACCAGATCGAGGCCGCTGGCCATCCGCAGCCGGTGGTGATCCCGTTCAACCTGGAAACCGCCCTGGCGCACCAGTACGACGAACTGGCGGCGATGATCGAGGAGCAGTTCGGTCGCCTCGACGGCCTGCTCAACAACGCCTCGATCATAGGCCCGCGCACGCCGCTGGAGCAGCTCTCGGGCGATAACTTCATGCGCGTGATGCACATTAACGTCAACGCCACCTTCATGCTCACCAGCACCCTGCTGCCGCTGCTGAAACTGTCCGAGGACGCCTCGGTGGTGTTCACCTCCAGCAGCGTCGGGCGCAAGGGCCGGGCCTACTGGGGTGCCTACGGGGTGTCGAAGTTCGCCACCGAGGGACTGATGCAGACCTTGGCCGACGAGCTGGAAGGCGTGGCGCCGGTACGCTCGAACAGCATCAATCCGGGCGCCACGCGCACGGCGATGCGCGCCCAGGCCTACCCAAGCGAGAACCCGCAGAACAACCCGCTGCCCGAGGACATCATGCCGGTGTACCTGTACCTGATGGGGCCGGACAGCAAGGATGTGAACGGACAAGCGCTGAACGCGCAGTAAGGCCCGCTTCGCCGGCAAGCCAGCTCCTACGGAATCGACTGTAGGAGCCGGGTTGCCGGCGAACTGTTTCAGCCCGCCGCCAATGCCGGGCGCAGACGCCCCTGCTGACGCCCCTCGAGCTGCATGCAACGCTCCAAAAACAGGAACATGCAGTCATAGCTCTTGCAGATCGCCCGACGCAGTTCGGTGCGCAACCCCAACGTGGGGTTCTCGCCGGCCAGGGTGCAGATGATCTCAAGCGCTTCCCAAGGGTGCGCATCATCGTACTGCGCATGCATCTTCAGCCACTTCATCGCGCGCTTGCGGGTGTCCTCGGGGAACCCTTGGGCATAGGTGTCCTCAGCGCACACCACCGCCGACCACTCGCCGGTGGCACCTTCGATGGCGTAGTTGGTGGCCGCCATGGCGATAGCCAACGACTCGGTGGCGCATACCCGCCAGCACCAGTCGTTGAGGCCGTTGAGCTCAGGCGGCACTTCCTGGGACTGCAATTCATGCAGATGGATACCGTGTGCCTGGCACCAGTTCACCCAGTAGTCGGCATGGTTGAGCTCGACCCGGATGTTGCGCATCAGCCAGCGGCGCGCCATGTCTTCGCCAGGGTGCCGGGCGTAGCGGGTCTTGGTGAGGTTGTGGGCCATGTAGAGGGAAAACTGCTCGACCACCGGCCAGCCACCGATCAAGTACTGGCGGATGGTCGACTGCTTGAGCTGGCCATCGCGCAGTCGCTGGTAGAACTCATGCTCCACCACCCGGCGCTTGCTTTCGCGGCAATCCTCTATCAGTTGTTGAGCCCACTGCGGATAACTGGCCGGATCCATCAATGGTCCGATCCTTACGAACGCGTCGATCACTGTCAGCTCCTTGATTCCCTGTGATTTCCGGGCGTTGTTCAGCGAAAGGTCCCCGGCGCCCGGTGCAGAAGGGGCCTCGCGGCAATCCGTTGGCGCTGCAGGCTGTCGCAGGTGAAGACCTGCGGGCGTTCGATAAGGTATCCCTGGGCGTAGTCAACGCCGATCTCCTGCAAAGCCTGCTCGATCAGCGGTGTCTCGACAAACTCGGCGATGGTCCGCTTGCCCATGACGTGACCGATGTGATTGATCACCTCGACCATCGCCCGGTTGATCGGATCATCGAGCATGTCCTTGACGAAACTTCCGTCGATCTTCAGGAAGTCTACAGGCAAATGCTTCAAATAGGCGAATGACGACATTCCGGCGCAGAAGTCGTCGAGCGAAAATTTGCAGCCCAGTCCTTTCAATTCATTGATGAATCGGATCGCACTGCCCAGATTGGCGATGGCGCTGGTTTCGGTAATTTCGAAACAGATCAGTCGAGGCGGGATGTCGAACTCGCCAAACAGGCGTTGCAAATACTCGAGGAACTTGTCATCGCCGATACTTGAGCCGGATAAATTGATGGCGCACATCGCCAGGGGGCCCTCCCGGCCTTCGTCCACGCACTGGCGGATCACCTGGAACACACTGCGCACCACCCAACGGTCGAGCGCGGTCATCAGCCCATAGCGCTCCGCTGCGGGGATGAAGCTGTCGGGCAGGATGGTGCGCCCGCTTTCGTCGTGCAGGCGCAGGAGGATCTCGATATGCCCAGGGCCCTCATGTGGATGCAAGGGCGCGATCTCCTGGGCGTAGAGGCAGAAACGGTTCTCCTCCAGCGCCACGTGCAATCGCTGGATCCAGGCCATTTCGCCAAAGCGCATGGACAGCTCACTGTCATCGGCATGATAGACCTGGACCCGATTGCGTCCTTTCTCCTTGGCCATGTAGCAGGCCATGTCCGCCGCGCGCAACGAAGCTTCCAGGGTACTGGGCACCTGGGCGATGTGCACCAGGCCGAGGCTGACCGTGGTTACGAAGGGGCGCCCCTTCCATACGAAATGCAGGCTCTGCACGGACTGGCGCAACTGTTCGGCAATGCGCTCGGCCTGCTCCGGCGGGCAATTCTCCAGGAGCACGCCAAACTCGTCGCCACCCAGGCGCGCGAGGGTATCACCCTCGCGCAGGCCCGACTGCAGCACCGCGCAGATATGCCGCAGCAATTCGTCACCAGCGGCATGGCCGCAGGTATCGTTGACCAGCTTGAACTGGTCGAGGTCGAGGAACATCAGCGAATGGCGCCCGGCCTGGCGCGCCAGGCCGTTGAGCGCCTGCTCCAGGCGATACTCGAACTCCCGGCGGTTGGCCAGCCCGGTCAGGGCGTCATGGGTGGCCTGCCAGGACAAATTGGCAATGTACTGGCGCTCCTGGGTCATGTCGTGTAACACCACCACGACGCCACTGACCTGCCCTTCGGTGAGGATGGGCGAGCCCACCAGGTTAACCGACACCGTGCTGCCGTCCAGGCGCTGGATCAGCCGGGCGTGCTCGGCGCCGCCCTTGAGGCTGCCGCTGAGCACCTGCTCGTCCAGCGTCAGGCTGTCACCCTCGGCGTTCTCGTCGAGCAGGCTGAACAACGCCGTCAGCGGCAGCCCCTGGGCCTGCACCGCCTGCCAGTGGGTCAACTGCTCCGCGGCCGGGTTCATATAGCTGATGCAACCGTCGACATCGGCGGTGATCACCGCATCGCCGATCGATTCCAGGGTGATCTGCGCCCGCTCCTTCTCCTCCTGCAGTGCACTGGCGAACGCCTGGCGCTGGGCCAGCAGCTTGCTCGAACGTCGCCAGGCCATGGCGATCAGGAACAGCGCGGTGGCCAGGTTGGTAAGCATCAGCACCTTGAGCAACATCCGCGAGCCTTCACCCAAGGCATCGCTGAACGCCTTGGCGGCGGGGGTGACACCGTCATTGATGGCGACGATGCGCGCCTTCCAGTTGGCCACCTGGTGGGGATCGATAACACCGCTGGCGAAACCTTGACGCATCTGCTGGGCCAGCACGTCGAGCTGGCGCAGGTAGTCGTCACCGATGTTCCAGTAATCGATGGCGGTTTCCATATAGCTGATATGACGGAAGTTGCGGTAGAACCAGATGATCCGGGCAACATCCTCAGGGTGGTTGCCGCCCTGTAGCACGCCCTGGCGCGCCGCCTCCAGGTCCGGCTCGGGTCGATCCAGGGCCAGGCGCAGGTTATGGTCGCCCTGGGGCACCAGGATGGCCCGGCGGTAGCGAGCATAGGTCAACGGATCGCGGTCGTCGGCGTAGAGGTTGAGGTAATAGATGGCGTCCTTCTGCGCCTTGGACCACAAACTCTCGCCTGCCACGTAGGCGCGCACGGCGGACAATGCATAAAGGCTCAGACTGCCCAGCAGTACCTGGAAAACCACAACGGCGACGAAAGGCCAGATGATACCCAGCAGCCTTGGCGCTTCGAGAGTCCGATTTACCTTCATGTAGTCCCTGTCATGGCGGCAGATAAGGCACGAATCGACCTAGACAAGCACAGCGTAGGCCATTTGCCATGAAGGAGCGACAAGCTACCAGCGCCAAGCAGCAAGAAAAAGTGCGCTGACTGCGACTTGCCGCTTGCAGCTCGAACCTTGAGGCTGTTTTCAGGTCTGCTGCAGATGGCCGTAAAGCTTGGCGTACAGGCCGCCCTCGGCGATCAGTTGCTGATGGCCGCCGTCCTCGGCGACATGGCCGCCGTCGAACACCAACACGCGGTCGGCCTGCTTCACCGCCGACAGGCGGTGGGCGATGATCAGCGTGGTGCGACCGCTGAGGAACCGCGCCAGGGCCTGGTGCAGGTTGTACTCGGTGGCGGCGTCCAGCGCCGAGGTGGCTTCGTCGAGAATGACCACCTTAGGCTCGGCCAGCACCATGCGAGCGATCGCCAGACGCTGGCGCTGGCCACCGGACAGGCGCACGCCGGAACGCCCGACGATGCTGTCCAGGCCCTGGGGCAGCGCGGCGATGGTGGCGTCCAGCTGGGCGATGCGCAGCGCCTGCCAGCAGGCATCGTCACTGCAATCGCGGCCCATGGTCAGGTTGGCGCGCACGCTGTCGTTGAACAGCGACGGGTGCTGCAGCACCACCGCGACGTGCTCGCGCAGGGTCTCCAGGCCGATCTCCTGCAGGCTGGCGCCGCCGAAACGGATGGTCCCGGCCTGGGCGCTGTACAGCCCCAGCAGCAGCTGCACCAGGGTGCTCTTGCCGCCGCCGCTGGCGCCAACGATAGCGACCTTCTCACCCGGGGCGATGGACAGGTTCAGCTGGTCCAGCACCGGCTCGTCGGCGTAGGCGAAGCGCAGGTCGCGCACCTCGATGCCGACCGTCTCGCGCCCGGCGAACGGGTCGCTGGCCGCCGGGTACTGCGGCTCATCGGCCCGCGCCAGCAGCTCATTGAGGCGACTGAGCGCGCCACCAGCGGCGTAGTAGGCATATTGCAGGTTCAGCAACTGCTCCACCGGGCCGATCATGAACCACAGGTAGCTGAACACCGCCAGCATCTGGCCGATCGACAGGTCGGAGAACAGCACGGTGAGCATCGCTGCGGCGCGGAAGATGTCGATGCCGAACTGGAACAACAGGCCGCTGGCCCGGCCACTGGCATCGCTCTTCCACTGCGAGGCCACGGCATAGTCGCGCACCTCGCGGGCGCGCAGGCCCAGGCGACCGAGGAAATACCCCTGACGGTTGCCGGCGCGGATCTCCTGGATCGCATCGAGGGTTTCGGTCAGCGCCTGGGTGAAGCGTGCGGTGCTGTCATTCTCGAGCTTCTTCAAGTGCTTGACGCGCTTGCCCAACTGCACGGTGAAGTAAATCACCAGCGGGTTGAACAAAAGGATCAACAGCGCCAGCTGCCAGTGCATCCAGATCAGGATGGCGGCGGTGCCGGTCAGGGTGAGCACGGCCACCAGGAAGCGGCTGAGGGTTTCGCCGACGAACTTGTCGAGGGTGTCCAGGTCGGTGACCAGATGGGTGGTGACCGTACCGCTGCCCAGGCTTTCGTATTCCTTGAGCGAAATACGCTTGAGCCGCTCGATCAGGCGGATGCGCAGGCGGTAGACGATGTCCTTGGCCAGGCCAGCGAACAGTTTGGCCTGGACCACGTTGAACGCCAGCGCCGCCAGGCGCAGGCCCAAGGTGGCGCACAGCATCAGGCCGATATAGCCCGCGGCCACCTGCCAGCCTGCGGGCAGGAAGTTGTTCATCCACTTCAGTGCGGCGTCGCCATGCCCCAGCAGCACTTCATCCACCAGCAACGGCAGCAGCAAGGGGATGGGCACGCTGCACAGGGCAGCGAGCACGGCCACCAGGTTGGCGGTCCACAGGGCTCGCTTGTGGCGCAGGGCCAGGCGGCGGATTTCCGCCCAGCTCAGGCGATCGGGCACAGCGGGGGACTTCCCTGGCACAGGGTCTGGCGACCCTGGCAGGTCAAGCACAGGCGGCCTGCTGCAGCCAGCGGCCGAGCAGCGGCTGCAGGCTGTCCAGCGACTGGTAGCCGTTGGTCAGCAGGGCCAGCTGGCCATTGCGCTCGGCCAGCAGCGTCGGAAAGCCGGCGATGCCCAGGTCCTGCACCCAGCCGAAGTCGGCACTGGTGGCGGCACGGGTATCGGCGCTGGTGAAGCGCTGCGAGAACGCCTCGCGGTCGAAACCGGCCTGTTCGGCCAGCTCCACCAGTTGCGGGGCGCGGGTGACATCCAGCCCCTGCTCGTAGAACGACCGCTGGATCAGCTTGAGCAACGCCCAGGCCCGCTCATCGTCCAGCTCGCGCGCCGCGACCAGCGCGCGGCACGCAGGCTCGGTGTCGTAGACGAAACCGTCAGGCATCGCGCCATCGAAACGAAACGGCTGCCCGGTGGCGTCATGCACCGCCTGCCAGTGCTCGAGGATGTACTTGCGGGTCGAGGCATCCAGGGCGCTGCCGCCGCTGCGCAGGCCACCGGGCACCAGGCGGGTGACGACGCCCGCCTCACGCGCCTGGGCGATCAGCGCCTCGGCCACCGGGGCAAAACCCCAGCACCAGGAGCACATCGGGTCCATCACATAGAGCAGGCGTGCGGACATGCATCAGGCCTCGGCTTTGTAGTTGTAGCCGATCGGGTGTGGCTGGTTGCGCGCCTTGGCCAGTTCAATCTGCTTCTGGCGGTCGATGGCGCTGCGCCGGGTCTTCTCGCTCAGGCTGTCCCAGCAATGCGGGCAGCTCACGCCTGGCGAATAGTGCTCCGACTCCCGGTCCTTCACGTCGATCGGGTGGCGGCAGGCATGGCACTGGTCGTACTCGCCCTCGCTCAGGTCGTGACGCACGGTGACCCGGTTGTCGAAGACGAAACAGTCGCCGTCCCAGAGGCTTTCTTCCTGGGCTACTTCCTCGAAGTATTTCAGGATGCCGCCCTTAAGATGATAGACGGCTTCGAAGCCCTCACCGAGCATGTAGCTGGAGGCCTTTTCGCAACGGATGCCACCGGTGCAGAACATGGCGACCTTCTTGTGCTTGCTCGGGTCGAAGTTGGCCTTGATGTAGTCGGGGAACTCGCGGAAGGTCTCGGTCTTCGGGTCGATCGCGCCCTTGAAGGTGCCGATGGCCACTTCGTAGTCGTTGCGGGTGTCGATCAGCAGCACTTCAGGGTCGCTGATCAGCGCGTTCCAGTCTTTCGGATCGACGTAGGTGCCGACCGCCTTGTTCGGGTCCACGCCCGGCACGCCGAGGGTGACGATCTCTTTCTTGAGCTTGACCTTGGTGCGATAGAACGGCTGCTCGTTGCAGTACGACTCTTTATGGTCGATATCCACCAGGCGTGGGTCGCTGCGCAGCCAGGCCAGCAGCGCGTCGATGCCTTCACGGGTGGCCGAGACGGTGCCGTTGATGCCTTCGTTGGCCAGCAGCAGGGTGCCTTTGACGCCGTTGTCGACCATGGCCTTGAGCAGCGGCTCACGCAGTTCGACGTAGTCTTCCAGGGTGACGAACTTGTACAGCGCCGCCACGACGATCGGTTGGGTCATGAATCTGAAACTCCTGGTGGTTGCCCTCGTAAGGGGCGGACCGGGTTTGACATGAAAAAGCATAGGGGCGCCTTACGCCCTTTTCGCGACACAAGGCCGCTTCCACAGGGGGATGCGTACTCCTGTGTGAGCGGCCTTGTATCGCGAAAGGGCCGCAAAGCGGCCCCCGGATTTTGCGAGATTGTACCAGAACGACGGAAAGGATTCAGTGCCCACCGCCGGCGCACACCGGCGAGGCAGGCGCCACGCCGACCGCCGCCCACTCCTCGGGCGTATAGGTGTGGATCGCCAGGGCGTGGATCTCGCCCATCAGATCACCCATGGTGGCGTAGACCTTCTGGTGGCGCTTGACGCTGTTCAGCCCGGCGAACTGCTCGCTGACCAGCACCGCCTTATAGTGCGTTTCCTGGCCACGGCTGTGCATGTGGCTTTCGTTGCGCACTTCGAGGTGGTTTGTGCCCAGCGGCGCCAGCTGCTGCTCGATGCGTTGCTGCATGTTCATCGCGTCAGGCTCACTTCTTAGCCGGAGCGGCTGCCTTGCCAGCGCTCGGGTCGAGTTCCTTGGTCATGTCGTCGAGCAGCTTGTTGACCACCGGCACCGCCGGCTCCAGGCTCTGCTGGGTCAACTGGGCCGACTGCTGGGTGACCTTGGGCATCTCGCGCAGGACTTTCTTGCCCAGCGGCGACTCGTAGAACTTGACCAGGTCGTTCAGCTCGGCCTCGGTGAAGGTCGCGGTGTACAGGTCGACCATCTTCGGCTTGAGCTTCTTCCAGCCGATGGCGTTGTCCAGGGCGGCGTTGGCCTTGGCCTGGTAGCTGTCGAGCACCGTTTTCTTGGCAGCCGGCGCCTTGGTCTGTTCGAAACGCTGGGCGAACATCTGCTGGACCTGCATGTACACCGGGGTGCCCAGCTTGTCGGCATTGGCCAGGGTCAGGAATTTCTCGGCAGCGGCATTGTGGCTCGCGGTGGCGGCGAGTACCTGGCCGCTGGCGCAGGCCAGGGCAACGGCAGCACAGAGGACACGAAGACGGGTCATTGCATTTCCTTCAAGAAAGGGAGGCGGGTACCTCAGAGTAGAGCATTCTGCGCCGTGGTGGCGAAGTGCTCAAGTGGCACGACGAGCGACTGAACCGCTGCGACGAATCAGGGCCTAAACTGCGATTTCTGACTACAAAGGAGTGAGCGCAGCATGAGCCGTATCGAGACAGACAGCCTGGGCCCGGTCGAAGTTCCAGAGGACGCCTACTGGGGTGCGCAGACCCAGCGTTCGCTGATCAACTTCGCCATCGGCAAGGAGCGCATGCCGCTGGCGGTGCTGCACGCCCTGGCGCTGGTCAAGAAAGCCGCTGCCCGGGTCAATGACCGCAACGGCGACCTGCCCGCCGACATCGCCCGGCTGATCGAGCAGGCCGCCGACGAAGTGCTCGACGGCGATCACGACGACCAGTTCCCACTGGTGGTGTGGCAGACCGGCAGCGGCACCCAGAGCAACATGAACGTCAACGAGGTGATCGCCGGGCGCGCCAACGAACTGGCCGGCAAGGGCCGTGGCGGCAAGGTACCGGTGCACCCGAACGATCACGTCAACCGCTCGCAAAGCTCCAACGACTGCTTCCCCACCGCCATGCACATCGCCGCCGCCCAGGCCGTGCACGACAAGCTGCTGCCGGCGATCGCCGAACTGTCGGCGGGCCTGGCCGAGCTGTCGGCGCGCCACATGAACCTGGTCAAGACCGGGCGCACCCACATGATGGACGCCACGCCGATCACCTTCGGCCAGGAGGTGTCGGCCTTTATCGCCCAGCTCGACTACGCCCAGCGCGCTATCCGCGCAACGCTGCCGGCGGTCTGCGAACTGGCCCAGGGCGGCACCGCGGTGGGCACCGGCCTCAATGCCCCGCACGGTTTCGCCGAAGCCATCGCCGCGGAGTTGGCGGCCCTGTCAGGGCTGCCGTTTGTCACCGCGCCAAACAAGTTCGCCGCCCTCGCCGGTCACGAGCCGCTGACCAGCCTGGCGGGCGCGCTGAAAACCTTGGCCGTGGCGTTGATGAAGATTGCCAACGACTTGCGCCTGCTGGGTTCGGGCCCGCGCGCCGGGCTTGCCGAAGTACGCCTGCCGGCCAACGAACCCGGTAGTTCGATCATGCCCGGCAAGGTCAACCCGACCCAGTGCGAGGCCTTGTCGATGCTGGCCTGCCAGGTGCTTGGCAACGACGCGGCGATCGGCTTTGCCGCCAGCCAAGGCCACCTGCAGTTGAACGTGTTCAAACCCGTGATTATCCACAACCTGCTGCAGTCGATCGAGCTGCTGGCCGATGGCTGTCGCAACTTCCAGCAGCACTGTGTGGCCGGTATC
The DNA here is from genome assembly GCF_002205115.1 of Pseudomonas sp. DrBHI1. NCBI lineage: Bacteria > Pseudomonadati > Pseudomonadota > Gammaproteobacteria > Pseudomonadales > Pseudomonadaceae > Pseudomonas > Pseudomonas sp. DrBHI1. The sequence continues at coordinate 85,995 of NZ_NIBE01000045.1, read as the reverse complement.
GAGCCGGACGCCGGGCAGATGGCCGCGCACCTTGAGCGCGGCCTGATGCTGGTGACGGCGTTGAACCCGCATATCGGTTACGACAAGGCGGCGGAAATCGCCAAGAAGGCCTACAGCGAGGGCAAGACCCTGCGCGAGGCGGCGCTGGAACTGAAGTACCTGACCAACGAGCAGTTCGACCAGTGGGTAAGGCCGGAAAACATGCTGGCGCCTGGCGGCAAGGGCTGATCCGGTGGCCTCATCGCGGGGCAAGCCCGCTCCCACGCCAGCCACAAAACGCAGCGTGGGAGCGGGCTTGCCCCGCGATGAAATTATCAATCAACCCGCACCCGACGTACCTTCCACCCCGCGATCAGCGACGGCCCCAAGGCCACCAACGCCGACCCCAGCACCACCGTCACCGCCCCTACATAGCCCAGGCCATTGATCTGCTCGGCATGCACGTAATCCGGCCACAGCCAGGCCGCCAGCGCCACCGCAACAAAGGTCACCAGCGGTGTCAGCGCCAGGGTCGCGCTGACCCGCGAGGCCTCCCAATGCGCCAGCGCCTCGGCGAACGCGCCATAGGCCACCAGCGTGTTCAGGCAGCAGGCCAGCAGCAACCAGCCCTGCACCGGACTGAGCTGCAACGCCTCCAGCGGATGCACCCAGGGCGTGAGCAGCAGCGCGCAGCACAGGTAGATCACCATCATCACCTGCTGCGAATTCCACACCGTCAGCAGCTGCTTCTGGCTCAGGGCATAGAACACCCAGATGCTGGTCGCCAGGATGATGGTCAGCACACCGGTGGTGTAGGTGCCAAGCGAAGTGAGCAGCTCTTCCAGGCGCTGGTTGAAGAACAACCCGAACCCCACCAGCAACACCAGCAGCCCCAGGCCCTGCCCCAGGCTGAAGCGCTCCTTGAACACAAACACGCTGGCCACCAGCAACAGCACCGGCCCCAGCTGGACCACCAGTTGCGCGGTGCCGGGGCTAAGCAGGTTCAGGCCGACCAGGTACAGCACATAGTTGCCGACCAGTCCGGCCACCGCGACGGCCACCAGGCCCTTACCCTTGATTCCGAGGCGGCTGAACGATGGCAACCTCCGATTAGCCGCCAGCCAGGCGAACAACAGGCCGCCGGAAACACTCAGGCGGTACCAGGTGACGGTTACCGGGTCCATCACCTGCAGCACCTGCTTGAGCTTGATCGGCAGGATGCCCCAGAGAAACGCCGTCAACAGCGCCAACAGAAGGCCCTGGACCCAGCGTCCGGAAGAAATGTGCATGGTGTCCTCGAGTCGGACCTTGGTGGGGGAAGGTGCAGTCTAAAGGCTTGCCGGGGAGGATGTGGCGGGAAAAGATTTCATCAGGTCATTCCCTGGACGCATGCTCAATGCCCGGGCGGGCTATCGTGGAGCAGGCTTGCCCCGCTAAAAGCCAAGCCCCCTGCACGATCCGCCTACTTCTTGTCCTTGGCGAACGCCGCCTCCAACGCCTGATTGATCGTGCGCAGCACCTTCACCCGCGCCCAGCGCTTGTCATTGGCCTCCACCAGGGTCCACGGCGCGATCTCGGTGCTGGTGCGGTCGACCATGTCGCCCACCGCCTCGGAATAGATGTCCCACTTGTCGCGGTTGCGCCAGTCTTCCTCGGTGATCTTGTAGCGCTTGAACGGAATCTGCTCGCGCTCCTCGAAACGCTCCAGCTGGGTCTGCTGGTCGATGGCCAGCCAGAACTTGACCACCACCACCCCGGCGTTGCTCAGTTGCTCCTCGAAGTCGTTGATCTCGCCATAGGCACGCATCCAGTCCGCCGGGCTGCAGAAACCCTCGACCCGCTCCACCAGCACCCGGCCATACCAGGAGCGGTCGAAGATGGTGAACTTGCCCCGTGCCGGGATGTGCCGCCAGAACCGCCACAGGTAAGGCTGGGCACGCTCTTCCTCGGTGGGCGCGGCAATCGGCACGATGCGGTACTGGCGCGGGTCCAGCGCCGCCGCCACGCGGCGGATCGCCCCGCCCTTGCCGGCCGCGTCATTGCCTTCGAACACCGCCACCAGGGCGTGGCGGCGCATGCGCTTGTCGCGCAGCAGACCGGCCAGGCGCGCCTGTTCGGTGACCAGCTGTTCCTGGTAGTCGTGCTTGTCCAGGCGCAGGGTCATGTCCAGGGCGCCGAGCAGGCTCTTCTGGTCGATGCTGCGCCCCAGCGGCGCGACATTGCCCTGATGCTTGCCTTTGGGGTTGTTGGCCAGGGCCGCCTGCAGGCTCTCCAGCAGGATCCGCCCCACTGCCAGGCTGCGGTAATGTGGGTCGACGCCCTCGACCACATGCCAGGGCGCGTAATCGCGGCTGGTGCGGCGCAGCACCCGCTCGCCGAAACGCACGAAGCGGTCGTAGGTTTCCGACTGCTGCCAGTCCAGCGGACTGATGCGCCAGTTGTGCAGCGGGTCATCCTTGAGCGCCTTGAGCCGGGCCTTCATCTGTTTCTTGGACAGATGGAACCAGAACTTGATGATCAGCGCGCCTTCGTCGCAGAGCATCTGCTCCAGGCGCTCGGCCCCGGCGATGGCCTGGTCGAGCACGGCATCCTTGAACTGGCCATGCACGCGGCCCTCGAGCATCTGGCTGTACCAGTTGCCGAAGAACACGCCCATCCGCCCCTTCGGTGGCAGCGCCCGCCAATAGCGCCAGGCCGGTGGCCGGGCCAGTTCCTCGTCGGTCTGCTGGTCGAAGGTGCGCACTTCGATCAACCGCGGGTCCATCCACTCGTTGAGCAGCTTGACCGTCTCGCCCTTGCCGGCGCCCTCGATGCCGTTGATCAGCACGATCACCGGGAAGCGCGCCTGCTGCTTGAGATCATACTGGGCTTCGAGCAGCGCCTCGCGCAGGGCGGGGACTTCCGCTTCGTAGGTGTCCTTGTCGATGCTGTGACCGATTTCGGCGGATTCGAACATGGAGCGCTCCTTCAATGGATAAGCAAGATTAGCGGATTTGCGCCATGCGTATCGATTCTGTCGCGCCTTGCGATAGGGCCGACACTCGCCACGCGAATCGCTTAAAATCCGTCATCCGCTGCAACCGAGCCAACCATGTCCGATACCACCCTCCCCCAGCACGCCCAGATCGACTGGGACGACCAGGGCCGCCCCCACTCTCGGCAATACGACGATGTCTATTTCGCCATCAACGAAGGCATCGACGAGACCCTGCACGTGTTCATCGAGCAGAACCATCTGCGCCAGCGCTTTGCCGAGCTGGCGCCGCGGGACTGCCTGGTGATCGGGGAAACGGGCTTCGGCACCGGCATGAACTTCTTCTGCGCCTGGCAGTTGTTCGAAGAGCTGGCTCACGCCGAGGCGCGCCTGCACTTCGTCAGCGTGGAAAAATACCCCCTGAGCCGCGCCGACCTGGAGCGCGCCATGCAGTTGTGGCCGACACTGGCGGCCTTCACCCGGCCCCTGCTCGATCAGTACGTGGCGATCCATCCGGGTTTCCAGCAACTGAGCCTCGATGACGGCCGCGTCACCCTGACGCTGATGATCGGCGATGCGCTGGAGCAACTGCCACAACTGGACGCGCGCATCGACGCCTGGTTCCTGGACGGCTTTGCCCCGGCGAAGAACCCCGACATGTGGACGCCCGAGCTGTTCGCCCAGCTGGCGCGCCTGTCATACCCCGGCACCACCCTCGGCACCTTCACCACCACCGGCTGGGTGCGCCGCTCGCTGATCGAGGCCGGGTTCACCATGAAGAAGGTGCCCGGTATCGGCAAGAAGTGGGAGGTAATGCATGGCGTCTACAGCGGCGCGCCCGCCGCCCCTGCGGCGCCCTGGTACGCACGCCCAGCACCCTTGCCGGGGCCACGCGAGGCGCTGGTGATCGGTGCCGGCCTGGCGGGCAGTGCCACCGCGCGCAGCCTGGCGGCCCGGGGTTGGCAAGTCTGCGTGTTGGAGCGCCACGACGGGCCGGCCCAGGAGGCCTCGGGCAACCCCCAGGGCGTGCTGTACCTCAAACTGTCCGCCCACGGCACCGCCCTGTCGCAGATGATCCTTTCCGGCTTCGGCTACACCCGTCGCTGGCTCGAGCACCTGCAACGCGGCCAGGACTGGGACGCCTGCGGCGTGCTGCAACTGGCCTTTGACGACAAGGAAGGCGAACGTCAGGCCAAGCTGGCAAGTGCCTTCGACAACAGCCTGCTGCGCCAGCTCGACCGGGCACAAGCCGAAGCCACGGCGGGCGTGGCGCTGGCCAGCGGCGGCCTGTTCTACCCCGAAGGTGGTTGGGTACACCCACCGGCGCTGTGCCAGGCCCAACTGGAGCATCCGCGCATCCGCCTGCTTGGCCATGCCAACGTCATCGCGCTGCGCAAGACCGACGGCCTGTGGCAGGCCTGGGACGGCGAGCGCCTGCTGGCCAGCGCGCCGCTGGTGGTGTTGGCCGGGGCTGCCGATGTCCGTCAGTTCCCGGCCTGCGCCGGGCTGCCGCTCAAGCGCATACGCGGGCAGATCACCCGCCTGCCGGCCACCGTGGCAAGCCGGGAGCTGCGCACGGTGGTTTGCGCCGACGGCTACGTGGCGCCATCTCGTGGCGATGAACATACCTTGGGCGCCAGCTTCGACTTTCACAGCGAGGACTTGGCGCCGACCGTGGCCGAGCACCGGGGCAACCTGGCGCTGCTGGATGATATTTCCTCAGACGTGGCCACCCGCCTGCGCACCGCCGAACTGGACCCGGCACAACTGCAGGGCCGGGCGGCGTTCCGCTGCACCAGCCCGGACTATCTGCCCATCGTCGGGCCGCTGGCCGATGTCGAGGCGTTCAACCAGGCCTACGCCATGTTGGCCAAGGATGCACGACAGGTGCCGGATGTGGCCTGCCCGTGGCTGGAGGGGCTGTATGTGAACAGTGGGCATGGCTCGCGGGGATTGATCACCGCACCGTTGTCGGGTGAGCTGATCGCCGCCTGGGTCAGCGGCGAGCCCTTGCCGCTGCCCAGGGCGGTGGCCGAGGCCTGTCATCCCAACCGTTTCTCGCTGCGCCGGCTGATTCGCGGCAAGTAGCACTATCGCAGGGGGGCGCCTTGCGCTCCCGGGACCACTCACCCCATATAACAGATCGATCTAAAACTCTCACAACCTACCTCGGTCCCTACCTAAGTGTCCCTTATTTCGGGCACCTTCCCCAACGGCAAAACCGGTAAGGACTTATGTGCGGATTAGCAGGAGAGTTACGTTTCACCCCCATCGACCAAGCCCCACGCCCGGCGGACCTCGCCGCGGTGGAGCGCATCACCCACCACCTGGCGCCCCGCGGCCCCGACGCCTGGGGCTTCCATAGCCAGGGCCCGATCGCCCTCGGCCACCGGCGCCTGAAGATCATGGACCTGTCCGACGGCTCGGCCCAGCCCATGGTCGACAACACCCTGGGCCTGGCACTGGCTTTCAACGGCGCCATCTACAACTTCCCGGAACTGCGCCAGGAGCTGCAGGCCCTGGGCTACAGCTTCTGGTCCGACGGTGACACCGAGGTGCTGCTCAAGGGCTATCACGCCTGGGGCGCGGCGTTGCTGCCCAAGCTCAACGGCATGTTCGCCCTGGCCATTTGGGAGCGCGACAGTCAGCGCCTGTTCCTGGCCCGCGACCGCCTGGGCGTCAAGCCTCTGTACCTGTCGCGCAACGGCGAGCGCCTGCGCTTCGCCTCAACCTTGCCGGCACTGCTCAAGGGCGGCGATATCGACCCGATGATCGACCCGGTGGCACTGAACCACTACCTGAACTTCCACGCCGTGGTGCCGGCGCCGCGCACGCTGCTGGCCAATGTGCAAAAGCTCGAGCCCGGCACCTGGATGCGTATCGACCGCCATGGCGAGGTCGAGCGCCAGACCTGGTGGCAATTGCACTACGGCCCGAACCCGGACGAGCGCGAGCTCGACCTGGAGGGCTGGACCAGCCGCGTGCTCGATGCCACCCGTGACGCCGTGGCGATCCGCCAGCGCGCCGCAGTGGACGTCGGCGTGCTGCTCTCCGGCGGCGTCGACTCCAGCCTGCTGGTCGGCTTGCTGCGCGAGGCAGGCGTGGACGACCTGTCGACCTTCTCCATCGGTTTCGAGGACGCCGGCGGCGAGCGCGGCGACGAGTTCCAGTATTCCGACCTGATCGCCAGCCATTACCACACCCGCCACCACAAGCTGCGCATCGCCGAGCACGAGATCATCGAGCAGTTGCCAGCGGCCTTCCGCGCCATGAGCGAACCGATGGTCAGCCATGACTGCATCGCCTTCTACCTGCTCTCGCGGGAGGTGGCCAAGCATTGCAAGGGCGTGCAGAGCGGCCAGGGCGCCGACGAGCTGTTCGCCGGCTACCACTGGTACCCGCAGGTGAACGGTGCCGAGGACGCCTTCGGTGCCTATCGCGACGCGTTCTTCGACCGCAGCCACGCCGAATACCGCGACACCGTGCAGGCGCCGTGGCGCCTGGACAACGACGCGGCCGGCGACTTCGTTCGCGAGCACTTCGCCCGCCCCGGCGCGCCGGACGCGGTGGACAAGGCCTTGCGCCTGGACAGCACGGTGATGCTGGTGGACGACCCGGTCAAGCGGGTGGACAACATGACGATGGCCTGGGGCCTGGAAGCGCGCACGCCGTTCCTCGACTACCGCCTGGTGGAGCTGTCGGCGCGCATACCGGCGCGCTTCAAGCTGCCCGACGGTGGCAAACAGGTGCTCAAGCAGGCGGCGCGCCGAGTCATTCCACACGAAGTGATCGACCGCAAGAAGGGCTATTTCCCGGTGCCCGGCCTCAAGCATCTGCAAGGCGCCACCTTGGACTGGGTGCGCGAGCTGCTGACCGACCCCAGTCAGGATCGCGGGCTGTTCGATCCGGCCATGCTCGACCGCCTGCTGAGCAACCCCCACGGCCAGCTTACCCCGCTGCGCGGCTCCAAGCTGTGGCAGCTGGCGGCCTTGAACCTGTGGCTCAGCGAACAAGGAATCTGACCAATGAAAGCCCACGAGATCGCCTACGGCCAACGCCTGCTGCGCGGTCAGGCGCCGTCTTACGAGCGCCTGCAGGCACGCCTGGCCGGTGACGGCAGCGAGCCCCATGACCAGCCACGGGCCGTGCATTGTGGCTGGGGGCGGCTGCTGATCGGGCACACCTACCCCGATCCGCTCAGCCTGGCCGAAGCGCTGCTGCAAGAACAGGCCGGCGAGCGCGATATCGCCCTGTACGTCGCCGCGCCGCAGCAGGTGCTGGCCCAGGCGCCGCAACAGCTGTTCCTCGATCCTTCGGACACCTTGCGCCTGTGGTTCAGCGACTACCGGCCAGCGCAACGCGTGTTTCGCGGCTTTCGCATTCGGCGGGCGCAAGGTGCGGCGGACTGGCAGGCAATCAATGCGCTGTACCAGGCCCGCGGCATGCTGCCGGTCGATCCCGAGCTGCTGACCCCGCGCCACCTCGGCGGCCCGGTGTACTGGCTGGCCGAGGACGAAGACCGCCACACGGTAATCGGCAGCGTCATGGGCCTGGACCACGGCAAGGCCTTCGACGACCCCGAACACGGCTGTAGCCTGTGGTGCCTGGCGGTGGACCCACACTGCACCCGCCCGGGCGTCGGCGAAGTGCTGGTACGCCACCTGATCGAACACTTCATGAGCCGCGGCCTGGCCTGTCTCGACCTATCGGTGCTGCACGACAACCGCCAGGCCAAGCGGCTGTACAAGAAGCTTGGGTTCCGCACCCTGCCGACCTTCGCCATCAAGCGCAAGAACGGCATCAACCAGCCGTTGTTCCTCGGCCCAGGGCCCGAGGCCGGCCTCAACCCCTATGCACGGATCATCGTCGACGAGGCATTGCGCCGAGGCATCGAAGTTCAGGTCGATGATGCCGATGCCGGGCTGTTCACCCTGAGCCTGGGCGGACGGCGCATCCGCTGTCGCGAATCGTTGAGTGACCTGACCAGCGCCGTCACCATGACCCTCTGCCAGGACAAGCGCCTGACCCGCCAGGCCTTGCACAACGCTGGCCTGCAGGTACCGGCGCAGCAACTGGCGGGGAGCGTCGATGACAACCATGCGTTCCTCGACGAGCATGGCGCGGTAGTGGTCAAGCCGGTGGATGGCGAACAGGGTCAGGGAGTGGCGGTCAATATCACCACCCTCGAAGCGCTGAGCCATGCCGTGGAGCAAGCCCGCGCCTTCGACAGCCGCGTGCTGCTGGAGAGCTTCCATGCAGGCGTCGACCTGCGCATCGTGGTGATCGGCTACGAGGTGGTGGCGGCTGCAATCCGCCATCCGGCCCAGGTGATCGGCGACGGCAGGCACAGCCTGCGTGCCCTGATCGAGGCCCAGAGCAGACGCCGCCAGGTGGCCACCGGTGGCGAAAGCCGCATTCCACTGGACGAAGAGACCGCGCGCACGCTCAAGGACGCGGGGCTGGGCTACGACGACATCCTGCCCGCCGGGCAACGGCTGGCCGTGCGCCGTACCGCCAATCTGCACACCGGCGGCACCCTGGAGGATGTCACCGCGCGCCTGCACCCGGTGCTAGCCGATGCCGCCGTACGTACCGCCCGCGCCCTGGAAATCCCGGTGGTGGGCCTGGATTTGATGGTCCGCGATGCCGAGCACCCGGACTACGTGATCATCGAGGCCAACGAGCGTGCGGGATTGGCCAATCATGAACCGCAGCCTACGGCCGAGCGCTTTGTCGACTTGTTGTTTCCCCACAGCCGCCCCTTGGCCTGACAGCTCCTCGGATCTTTGTGGGAGCGGCCTTGTGTCGCGAAAGGCCCGCAAAGCGGGCCCGGCAATAGATGCAGCGAAGCTGACATCCCGGGGGCGCTTCGCCCCCCCCTTTCGCGACCCAAGGCCGCTCCCACAAGACCTTGCCCACAGTTTGAAAATTTCACCCCGACCGGAGACCTGGACATGTCCGAACGACTTCCCGAACCCGATCTCGACTACCTCAAACGTGTACTGCTGGAGATGCTCGCCATCCCCAGCCCCACCGGCTTCACCGATACCATCGTGCGCTATGTCGCCGAGCGCCTGGACGAACTGGGCATCCCCTTCGAGCTGACCCGTCGCGGCACCATCCGCGCCACCCTCAAGGGCCGCCAGAGCTCGCCCGACCGCGCCGTCTCGGCGCACCTGGACACCATCGGCGCCAGCGTGCGCCAGTTGCAGGACAACGGTCGCCTGGCGCTGGCGCCGGTGGGGTGCTGGTCGAGCCGCTTTGCCGAGGGCAGCCGGGTCAGCGTGTTCACCGACACCGGCGTCTACCGCGGCAGCGTGCTGCCGCTGATGGCCAGCGGGCACGCGTTCAACACAGCCATCGACCAGATGCCGATCAGCTGGGAACATGTGGAGGTGCGCCTGGACGCCTACTGCGCTACCCGCGCCGACTGCGAGGCGCTGGGGATCGCCATCGGTGACTGCGTGGCCTTCGACCCGTTGCCGGAGTTCACCGAAAGCGGCCATATCAGCGCCCGCCACCTGGACGACAAGGCCGGCGTGGCGGCCTTGCTGGCGGCGCTCAAGGCCGTGGTGGAAAGCGGCCGCCAGCCCCTGATCGACTGCCATCCCTTGTTTACCATCACCGAGGAGACCGGCTCCGGCGCCGCCGCTGCCCTGCCCTGGGACGTCAGCGAGTTCGTCGGCATCGACATCGCCCCGGTGGCGCCGGGGCAGGCGTCCAGCGAACACGCGGTGAGCGTGGCCATGCAGGATTCCTCCGGGCCCTACGACTATCACCTGTCGCGTCACCTGCTCAAGCTGGCCGGCGATCAGGACCTGCCGGTACGCCGTGACCTGTTCCGCTACTACTTCAGCGACGCCCACTCGGCGGTGACCGCCGGGCACGATATCCGCACCGCCCTGGTGGCCTTCGGCTGCGATGCCACCCATGGCTACGAGCGCACCCATATCGACAGCCTGGCGGCGCTGAGCCGTCTGCTCGGTGCCTACCTGCTCAGCCCGCCGGTATTCGCCAGCGACTCGCAACCGGCCAATGCCTCACTGGAGCGCTTCAGCCACCAACTGGAACACGACACGCAGATGGAAAGCGACACCCGGGTGCCGGCGGTGGACAGTCTGGTGGGCAACAAAGGGTGATCGAGCGGGAATGGGGCGCACCAGGCCCCCAAATTCACGTAGCATGCCTCCATTCCCACAACCACCGCCCAGACCATGCTGATCCCCTACGAGCAACTTGAAGCCGAAACACTGACCCGCCTGATCGAGGACTTCGTCACCCGCGACGGTACCGACAACGGCGACGACACGCCGCTGGAAACCCGCGTGTTGCGGGTACGCCAGGCCTTGGCCAAAGGTCAGGCCTTCATCCTGTTCGACATGGACAGCCAGCAGTGCCAGTTGCTGGCCAAGCATGAAGTTGCGCGTGAGCTGTTCGAGTAGCGGGCCCTCAAGCCTGCTGCTTCTCGAGCTCAAGTGCCTTGATGCGCTTGTACACCTCGGTCCTGTGCACCTCCACGTCCCGCGGCGCGCAGATACCGAAGCGGACCTGGCCGTTCTCGACGGACATCACCTGGATCTTGATATTTTCGGAAATGACGATGACTTCGCCCACTTCTCGTCCAATTACCAGCATGTTCCGATCCTCCAGCTCAAGGGAAAATCGGAGACTGCCCCGCCAGCTTTGGCCTACTCAATCCTTCTCAGGACAAATAGACACAACCTACTGGCAAAGGTAAAAAAACCTACAGAAATCTCTCTCAATGCGCGGTTTTGCGCGCCTTCGCCCGCATTTTTACCGCCATGTCCGCCATTTCGTCGTAAAGCCGCTGAGGCGCCTGGCACTTGAGCTGCCAGGCGTGGCGCCCGGCCTCATGGGGCAGGATCAGGAACTCGCCAGCGGCGACCCGCTGGTGGATATGTTCGGCGATATCCGCAGCATTGATCGAAGAACCTTCCAGCAGTTTGCCCACCTGCGCCTTCATCGCCGGATCTGGTCCGCGGAACGAGTCGAGCAGGTTGGTCTGGAAGAACGACGGGCACACCACATGCACCGCCACCTCGACCTGGCGCAACTCCACCAGCAGGCTCTCGGACAAGGCCAGCACCCCAGCCTTGGCCACGTTGTAGTTGCTCATGCCCGGCCCCTGCATCAGGGCGGCCATGGAGGCAATGTTGATGATCCGCCCACGGCTGCGCTCGAGCAGCGGCAGGAACGCCTTGCAGCCCTTGACCACGCCCATCAGGTTGACCGCGATCTGCCAGTCCCAGTCCTCCAGGGACAAATCGGCGAAGAATCCACCCGACGCAACCCCGGCATTGTTGACGATCACGTCGATGCCGCCGAGCTTTTCCTCGCAGGCCTGGGCCAGGGCGGTGAGCTGGCTGTAATCGCGCACGTCGCAGCGCTGGGAGAAGCCGTCACCACCGGCTTGGCGCACCAAGGCCAGGGTTTCGCGCAAGCCCGCCTCATTGACGTCTGCCAGAGCCAGCTGCCAGCCCTCGCGAGCCCAGCGCAGGGCAATCTCGCGACCAAGGCCGGAGCCGGCGCCAGTGATCATCATTCGGTTGTGCATGGTGGAGCGCCTTGAACAGTGGGAATGGCTGGAGTCTAGCCACAACACCACGGCTGCCGGTACGGCATCAAACTGCTGAATACGGCGCCATTGGGCGGCAGGCCATTCAATCGTCAGGCAGGTGGATTGAATTTTTATACAAGGGCACCAGTCGGAAACATTAAGCGGCTACCGCTATGCCCCAGCCCTTCCATAACGCAAGGACTTCGCCATGACCACCATCCTCATTATCATCCTGATCTTACTGCTGATCGGCGGCTTACCGGTCTTCCCTCACTCCCGCGCATGGGGTTACGGCCCGTCCGGCATAATCGGGGTGGTACTGGTGGTCTTGTTGATCCTCTTGTTGCTGGGCAGGATATGAACCTGGCCTGGCATGACGCTCAGCCTTGAGTCCGGCTGCCCAGATAGTGCTCCAGGTCTTGCATCACCGCATGCAAGGCCTGAGCATCACGGCGAAGTCGTTCAAGATCCAAGGGGGCGCTGGCGCAACTGCCCTCCAGGCGCTCGCAGGCATTGATCAGATCGCCAGCGCGCAAGATGCGTGCGCCGCCCTTGACCCGGTGCGCCAAGGCAGCCAGAGCCTTTGGATCGTCGCCTGAATCTGCCAGGCGGGTGAGATCATCACGATTGCTGCGACGCAGATCGGCAAGCAACGCTTCCAGTGCGCCCTGATCATTGTCCGCCAACTGTCGTAGATGATCGAAATCGAATATCGACGTGCGCGCGCCCTCATTCCCCAGACATTTGCCCTGCTGCGCAACACTGCCGCCCAGGGCACCGATCAGCGCCTGCAAACCGAGGGGTTTGAATAGGCAATCATCCATGCCTGCCGCTAGGCAGCGTCGGCGTTCGTCCGCCAGCGCGCTGGCGGTGAGCCCGACTAGTCGACACGCCGTCCCTCCATTGCGACGCTCATGCAGACGAATCGCCCTGGCCAGACCATAGCCGTCGAGGCGCGGCATGCTGCAATCGCTGATGACGACATCGAAGTGCTCGTTCAACCACAGCCGTAGGGCCTGCGCTCCATCCTCGGCAACCCGGGCGTGATGCCCCAGGTAATCAAGTTGCTGAGCCAACAGCAATCGATTGGCCGGATAGTCGTCCGCCACCAGCACGCGCAGCGGTACTGCGTCCGACGGGACATCACTGCGTGGTGCCACCACGGGCTCTGACGGATCCTGCGGATGAATTGGCAGCTCCAGGTGGATTTGCGCCTGGGTGCCCTTGCCCAGCTCGCTGCTCAACTGCAAGTTGCCGCCCATCATCTGGCACAAGCTGCGGCAGATGCCCAATCCAAGCCCCGTGCTGCTGCGCGGCGACTGGGACTGATTGCTGGCTTGGCGAAAGGGTTGGCCCAGCTCGGCCAATTCGGCCTTGGCAATGCCGATACCGGTGTCCTCGACGATCAGGCGTACCACCAGGCAATCGCCGCGGGACTGAGCACAGACGCTCACCTGTACCCGCCCCTGCTGGGTGAACTTGATCGCATTGCTCAACAGATTTGCCAATACCTGCCGCAAGCGCACCGGGTCAAGCAATACCGGGCGGTCAACTTCGCCCTCAACGGTGAGATCGAGCCGCAATCCCTTGACACGAGCCTGATGGTCGAACAACTGGATAACCTGCGACACCTGTTCGCGCAGGCATGCCACCGCTGGCGTCAACTGTAACTCGCCCGCCTCGATACGGGTGACATCGAGGATATCGCCGATCAGTTCCTGCAGTCCCCGGGCAGCGTCAGCGGCCACCTCGATGGCCAAGTGATCGAGCACGCCCCATCCGGCCTTGCGTTGGGCGAGCTCCAGCATGCCCAAAAGGGCATGCAACGGCGTGCGGATCTCATGGCTCATGGCTGCCAGGAAATGAGTCTTGGCATGGCTTGCTGCCTCGGCCCCTTGCTTGGCCCGCCGCAGCTGCACCTGCAGACGGCGTAGGTAGCGGATCCACAGCAGCGCTACCAGCAGTGCGGCAAAAGCAGCGAGAAATCCCAGCAGCAGGGGAGTCCGGTACCGCTGCCAGGTACTGGCGGCAACGATCAGCGGACTGCGCCAGCGCCGGACCAGCACATCGATTTCGCGTGGTGCCAGATCGAGCAATGCCTTGTCGAGGATGCTCTGGAGATGAACCGCACCCGGACTGCTGGCGAACGCGAAATGCTCCGCTGGCAAGGCCAGGCTGCTGATCCGCAGCCGCCCCGGGTACCAGCGCGCAACCAGTAACCGGGCCTGGACGAGTGGCAGCACGGCTGCCGCGACTCTCCCGGCGGCCACCGCGTGCACCGCCTCCAACGCACCATTGACCGGTGACTGCACGACCCTCGGATATGCCTGGGCCAGCAACGCCTGTGCCACGCTGCCTTCCTCCAGTGCCAGCCGCCGCCCGTTCAGCTGGGCGAGATCACCTGGTCGCTCGGCGTGCCCCTGCATCACCAGCACATACGCAGAACTCAGAAAGCCACGAGTGAATCGCAGGCGCTCTCCACGCGCCGGGCTGTAGGGCAGGCCCGCGATCAATTGTGCCTTTCCCATGCGTACCTGCTCGACCATCTGTGCCGTAGTGCCACCCGCCTCGATGTCAAACTCCAAGCCCGTTCGCCGGCCAAGCAATTGCAACAGATCGAAGCTCAACCCTTGCAGTTGGCCTTTACCATCGCGATAGCTCAGCGGCATTGCCTGTTCATTCACCAGCACCTTGATGCGTGGGTTTTCGGCCAGCCAGTGCCGCTCGACATCGCTCAGCGGGATGCCTGGCGACCTGTGCACGGCAGCAGGTCGGGCATGCCAACGCTCGTGAATATCCGCATGCTGATCGCCAAGGCCGTCCAATACTCGATCAACCAGGCCGATCAACGCCTTGTTGTCGCGGGCCATGGCAAAACCGACAGCTTGGCTGGTCAGGGCCGCATGGCCAATTTCCTCGGCACCGTTCCATTGGTTGCGGCCCAGGAGATAACGGCTTCCGAGCGTGCTGCCCAGATAAAGGTCGGCGTCACCCAGCGCGAGTGCCGCCAAGGCGCTGAACGGCGAGGGATGAAGCTGGATTTCGGCCAAGGGGTATAACGCCTGTACCTGTTGGCGCGGACGATATCCGTCGACCAGCGCCAACCTGAAGCTGGCGCCGCTGCGGGCCCGTTCCCGCGCATGCTCCTGCGGGGCGATCAGCAAGGGACGATCCTGGGCATAGGGCGCAGACAGATGCAGACCTGCCTCGAGCGCCTGCTGCGGGCTGACGGACCCGAGCAGGTCGATACGGCCTTGGCGCAGGGCAGCTGCCGTCTCGGCGAACGATGCAAACACCTGCAACTGCACTTCGAGGCGCAGTTGACTCGCCAGCAGCCCGACGTAATCGGCGGTGATGCCCTCGTAGGCCTGCCCCGTGGTAAGCATGTCGAACGGTGGGTTGTCACGGGCGATCACGCCCAGGCGTAACACGCGGTGCTCCCACAGCCAACGCAGTTCCTCGTTATCCAGAACCGGCGGCGGTGTCTGCGGGGCGGGGCGTGCGTGCAATTGCACGGCCGCGCAAGTTGGCAGGTAGCCAAGCCCCCCCAGTATCCCTATCAGCAAGGCACGCAGGAACACGGGACTACAGCGCTCAGATGAGCGCGTTGCGACGGGCGAAATCCGCCAGGTCGATCAACGAGCTGAGTCGCAGCTTTTCCAGTAGGCGAATCTTGTAGGTACTGATGGTCTTGTTGCTCAACAACATGGCCTCGCCGATGGCTTTGTTACTATAGCCACGCGCCAAGTGCTGGAGGACCATCAACTCGCGATCGGTCAAACTGGCGATGCACTGTGCCTCGGTTGCCTGCAGGTCACGGCGGTTGACCGAGCTGAGCGCCACTTCGGGAAAGTAGCTATAGCCAGACAGCACAGCGCGCACCGCTTTGCCGAGTTCATCGAGATCATCGGTTTTAGACACATACCCAACGGCCCCAGCCTGCATGCAGCGCAATGAGTAGGACTCGGCCAGTTGCGAGGTCAGCACCACTATACGCGTGGGCGTCCCCAGGGCCTTGATCCGGGCGATCACTTCCAGCCCATCCAGGCCAGGCATGGCGATATCGAGAATTACCAGGTCCGGCGCATGCTCACGGGCCAGGCGCACCGCGTCGATGCCATTGTCGGCCTGGCCGATTATCTCCAGGCGTTGCTGGCGCAGCAGCATACAGACGGTGCTGCGGATGAAAGGATGGTCGTCAACCACAAGTGCTCTGTGCATAGCGTTTACCTCGTGCGCTACCTCAGCCGGTTAAAGCTCGGCGTCGAAGACCACGGTGACCTGGCCGGCATAAGTACTGCCAGGGTGCTTGAGCATCGCTTGGACATCACTGCGTCCCACCTCGAAATGCAACTGGCCTGGTCGATTCAACGTTGGCATGGCCGCCTCGAACTGAAGCGCCGCGAAGCGGCCAGTAGGCAACTGCAGGCGTTCCACCGCCTGGCCCCGGTGCTGGATACCCGCAGGCAGACTCATGGCGACCTCCACAGCCACCTGTTCCCCTTCGTCACTGCGGATCGCGCAGTGCGCGCCCATGTCGTGCTGGCAAAGCTTATAGACCTTGAACGGGCCGGTGGACCACACCCTGAACGGCAGGTCGCGATAGATGCGCTGCGGCGCCTTGCCACCGGCCAACCAGGCCTGCCAGCCGTTCCTGGGCTCCAGCACAGCCCGGTCGGAACCAGGCGGAAACTCGAACATGAAGGCGTGCTGCACATCGAGTTCGAAATTGATGGTGAGGCTGTCACCACTCAGGTTGCTGACATCGTTGCCAAAGTCGAAATCACCACCCGGGCCGATGCGAAAGGTGGTCGAGCCCCGGTACTTGCCGGCCTTGAGCCGGTAAGGTGGCGGTATGTTCAGGTTGAAACCTACACTGAGTTCTTCAACGTCAGCCTGCATCACCGTGCCTGCGGGAGCATAGATGCTACGCGACCAGCAAGCGCCAGGCGTGAGCGAATCACTTAGACGCCAAAGCACCCGCGCCCTGCCGTCTCCCCAACTGCCGGACGATCCACCACCGGAAACACATCCTCCGAGTATCCGGTTATAAGTTGGATTGCGATCGAGCCTTGCGCTCTTCGCAACCACGCTGAACAACGTCCACTCGAAGGCCATTCGTCGTGGCTCACCGGTTTCATCGTGGTAGACGTCCACCTCACGCCGCCCGGGAAGCTGCAGGAAGAACTCGTCGCGCGGATCCGCCGCCTCCTGTACCGCTTTTTTCGTGAAGGTAATCGGCAAGTCGACCGTCGTGGCCCCTCGGCACGTGGCGGGCCAGTACCTGCACACCCCACCCGGAGGCGTTGTGTTTTCGAAGCGACCTGATCCGCCACCCCGGTACTCTGCGCTAATAGTCACGTCCAATGCGCTGGCCACTGGCATGACCCCGCACAGTACTATCGCGCAGCCCCAGCGTGCCCACCCTCGCTGTCTGATGGATGAAAAAAACACGATCATCCCTCCACCACCATTGCCTTGGTATTACCGCCCTCAATTAACTCGAACTGATGCACCTTGCCGGTCTCCCCGTCGAACTGCCGGGTGCGACCCGGCAGGACGTGGTGTTTGGTGGCGGGCGCACATCCCTGCCCTGCGGCTTGGCACAGGCGAAAATGATCGAGCACAACCGTGGCGTTACCCTGGTTCACGACAGTCAGTTGCCCGCCTGCGCGCCGTATGTGGGTCTGATAGCGTGTCTCGGCAGGCCGGACGAACAACAGCGAGCCATATCCGGCCAGCAGATTGACCCCGGCCTTGAGGCTGTCACGGTACTTTTCCGCCTCCTGGTCATCCACCATGAAACCATCGCCCGACTCCGGAAGCACCGGTACGAAGCGCAGACGGAAATAGCGCTCCTGCTCCCGTGAGCCACGATAAAGCAGGCGTACCGCCTGCATGCCTTGGGCGGGGATGATCAGCCGCGCCGGGCTGGCGATCAAGCCGCGCTGTTCCAGTGGCAGCCCATCGGTGGCAATTTCACGGGCAACACCAGTTGCGTCATACACCAGTTCAGCGACGCTGACCTTGACAAACGCAGTGGTGTCGCCGCTGTTGCGTACCCGCTTGAGCAAGGTGCTCTTGTCACCGTCGACGTAGTCATAAAGCGCGCCGACATTGAGCTCGGGAGCGGCACTGGCGACCAGAGGCAGCGCCAGCAGTGTCGAGGCCAGCAGGCGGAAAATATTCATGATGCGAACTCCGTGCGTCATTGACGGGAAAGTATTGATGGGGAGTGGCTGCGTGGCCATGGCCGAACCTGCGGGAACCTTCCCGCATGGCCATCTGAAACGCCCTAAACGGCAGTAGGCCTTTACCCTGAGCAGGGATCATCCGAGCTGCACCTTACTGAACGGCTTACCCCTGCCCGTTGCGTACAACCGCCTCGACCTGCGCCACCCCAGGCACACAGCGTTGGTCGCCAGCCAGCAGCACATCGTCCTCCCGCGCCAACGTGCTCACGTCCAGACTCAGCAGGCATACCGCCTGCCCCTGCTGGCGAATCTCCAAGGTAGGGTTCAACTCGCTCATCTCGACCGCAAAGAAGCCATCGGTTTCGGTGACACTGCGGCTGGCGTGGTTGATCAACTGGGCGCCGCGCATCGGCTTGCCATGCTCGTCAAACAGGCGCCCAAGCACGGTAACAGTGCGCAACACCCGCAGTTCACGGTATTCGATGCCGCCACGGTTGAGGTGATAGTCCAGGCTCGCGGGCTGGATAACGGCTGCGGTGACCGCGCTGCCCTCAAAATCGAACTGCACATGCCCGGCCTTGTAGGCTGCAACCGGGATCAGGTTGCGCCCAGGCTGCAGGTTGGCGGAACCGCCATGGCGGTCGTCGGCGCGCAGCTTCAACCCCTCGATATCGGTCTCGACATCAACGATCAGCCCGGCCTGGTGCGGCAGGTACTGACCACTCATGGCCGCCTTGCCTGCTCCCACGGCCAACATGCTCTGCAGATTCAGGCCACCGGTGAAGTCGCCGCTGTAGGACGAACGCTGGACATAGGCATCGCCGTGCACGACCTGACTCTCGAACTGGGTATCGCCGCCAAGCCCTGCGCCGTAGCGGTCCGCACTGAGCGTTGCGCCGACGCTGCGCAGCGGGCCGATATCGACATCTTGCTGGTAGGCCAGCGAGGCGTTGAGATCGCGCCCGCCGTCGCGCGAGGTGCGGCTACCGACACTGGCGGACACACGCCGACCACTGCCGCCACCCAGACTCATGCTCAGGCTCAAGTTGACGCCGCGGCTGCGAGATTCGCCGGTGGCTGCCGTTCCTGGACGATCGAACAGCGACAACCGCCAGTTGGCATCGGAGCCCAGCAGCCGACCATAGTAAGCCCACCCCAGGTCGAGACCGGTGCCGGCATTGACGTCTTCAGACTGCGAAAGCCGCATGCTGACGGTATTGCGCGGGTCGAGGCGATGGTTCAGCGACAGGGACGACTGTGTCTGGCGCGCCTGGAATGGCCGCCGCGCTCTATCATCGAGGCGGCGCCAGTCAGGGCGCGCCAGCCAGGTTCGGCTGTGGCTGGCAACCAACGAACCGCTGTCATAGGCATGGATCAGCTGGATGTCGTAGCCGTTGCCCTGCCCTTGCGTCTGGAACAGGTTGGCGTACAGCTTGAAACGCTCACGCATATCCCAGTCCAGCGAGGTGCCATACTGCATGGCGTCATCAACCCGTTGCGCCGACATACCCAGGATCGCCCGCGGATGCAACATGTAGTTGGCCAGCACGCCAGCGGCGAGGCTGTCGTCGGTATCACGCTCCCAGTTGCTCAGCAATGTGCTCTGGCGCCCCAGGTAAAGGTTGTAGCGCCAGGGCGCATCGGTGCTGCGCCAGTTACTGGGTTTGTAGATGAACTCCTGACTGCGCGAGGTTTCCTGGCCGTCTTCGACCAGCCGTACCTCGACTTCGTAGATGCCCCCGGGCAGGACCTTGGTGTCGAGGGTCTGCAAACCAGGCTGCACCGGTTGACTGTTGATCAGCACGCCATTGCGATAGACCTCGGCGACGGCGGGACGATTAGGGGTAACGTAGATCGGCGTGGTGCTGGGTGCGCCAGTATCGATGGCCAGGCTGTCGCTGCTCCCCAGCATCAAGCCGAAGGTGGTATCGGCCGTGCTTCCCATCAACCGCGGCTGGCGGGTCAACCCCTGGGCGCTTGGGGTGAAGTAGCCCAGCCGATAAAACTGGTTTTCTACCAGGCGCTCGGCATACAGCTGGTCGACCCGGTGGCGCGTGCCCTGGCGGCTGTCGCTACCCCGGTCAAGCTGGCCATCGGCCAAGGTGGTCCAATTGCCGACGCTGCCCTGGCCCTGCAATGCATAACGACCACTGGTGGCATGGCCGTCATTGACCAGGTTGAGCTGGTTGCGTAGTAGCAGCCCATAGCTGCCCTGCTCCGGCTGGCGGTGAAAACGTTCACTGACCTCAGCGATCTCGGCCTGGTCGGTCAATAGTGACAGCTGCGAGTTCACTAGGCTGTAGTGCACCGCGCGCAGGCCGTCGGGGCAATCACCGCGGCAGTCCCCCAAAGGACGGCCGTCAAACAGGCGCTCGTGCCAGCGGCGGCGCAGGCTTTCCGGTTCACGGCTGTCGAGGGTATCGGTGAACTCCAGCAGCTGCACGCGCTGATCGCGACTGAGCACCACCATGGCATCACCCAGGTAGCGCCCATCAAGGTCGACCCGGACCGCCAGCGGCACATCAAAAAAATGCGCTTCGAACTCGCGCGGCAGGCCATCGACGGCACCAAGTGCATTGCCGGCGGCCTGGCTAGCGGGCGCGTGGACGGCCAGCCAGGCCGGCAACAGCAAGCAGCGGCCCATGGCCGCCAGGATGGAATGATTGGTCATGAGGTGTCGCTTGCAGGCAATACCCACCCGTCCCTCGGCGGGAGCCGAGGGTCAGGGGGAACAACGGATGAACGAAGAGAGAAGGCTCAGGGTGCGGCGGTTTCGAAGATCATGCTCACCAGGCCCTGGTAATTGCCAGGCACATAACCGCTCGCCGGCGCGGGCTGGGCCGCCACCTCGAAGCCGATGATCGCGCCCGGTGCCGCCTGGGTGGCGCTGACGACTTCGGCCGGGGTGGTCTGCAGCACGGTGTCGCCGACCTTGACGTCGAGGCCGATGTTTTCGGTGCCGCTGGCGATGACCGCCGGCGAAACCAGATAGGCGGTGATCGGGCCCACAGTGCTCTTGACCTGCAATTGCTTGCGGATCGGATCGAGCTTGGCCTGATACGAGTTCCAGGCCATTTCCTGCGGGTCGTTCATCCAGTTGCCGCCTACCGGCTCGACGAAGAAAGCGTCGGTCGGCACCTGGGCGGTCACCTGTACCTGCTTCTCGATCGGGTCCACCGCAAAAGCGGAGCCTGCGAAGAACATGGCCAGGGGAAGGGCGAGTAACGTGCGGTTCACGAATCTGATCTCCTTAAATTGGTCAATGCCTGCCGGCGCGCGGCCAGCGGGTGAGGAGAAGTATTGGCGAACACGTCGCGGCGATGACTAAGACCGTTCCGAGCGGGCCTAAGAAATTTCCTAGCGGCAGGTAATGCGACAACTCTGAAAGCACAATGCCCCGGCATAGGCCGGGGCATTGTGTGTTCAGCTCAAGGTATCAGTGCGATACCGCGCCACTGGCTCCCAGGCCGGTCTGCGAGCGGACGAACTGTGGGAAGAACAGCGCGCGCTCGTTCTCGGCAGCCTTGGACTTGTCGGTAACCGAGAAGAACCAGATGCCGGCGAAAGCGATGATCATCGAGAACAGCGCCGGGTACTCGTACGGGTAGATGGCTTTCTCGTGACCGAGGATCTGCACCCAGATGGTCGGGCCGAGAATCATCAGGCCCACCGCGCTGATCAGGCCCATCCAGCCACCGATCATGGCGCCGCGGGTGGTCAGCTTCTTCCAATACATCGAGAGCAGCAGCACCGGGAAGTTGCAGCTGGCGGCGATGGAGAAGGCCAGGCCGACCATGAAGGCGATGTTCTGCTTCTCGAACAGGATGCCCAGACCAATCGCCAGCACGCCCAGGGCGATGGTGGTGATCTTCGACACGCGGATCTCGTCTTTGTCGTTGGCCTTGCCCTTGCGCCAGACGCTGGCGTACAGGTCATGGGACACCGCCGAGGCACCGGCCAGGGTCAGGCCGGCGACCACCGCCAGGATGGTGGCGAAGGCCACTGCCGAGATGAAGCCGAGGAACACGCTGCCACCCACGGCATCGGCCAAGTGCACCGCCGCCATGTTGTTGCCGCCGATCAGGGCGCCGGCGGCGTCCTTGAAGTCGGGATTGGTGCTGACGAGCAGGATCGCGCCGAAGCCGATGATGAAGGTCAGGATGTAGAAGTAGCCGATGAAACCGGTGGCGTAGAGCACCGACTTGCGCGCTTCCTTGGCGTCGCTGACGGTGAAGAAGCGCATCAGGATGTGCGGCAGGCCCGCGGTGCCAAACATCAGCGCCAAGCCCAGCGAGAACGCCGAGATCGGGTCCTTGACCAGGCCGCCCGGGCTCATGATCGCCTCGCCCTTGGCATGCACCTTGATCGCTTCGGAGAACAGGGTGTTGAAGTCGAAGCCCACGTGTTTCATCACCATCAGCGCCATGAAGCTGGCACCGGACAGCAGCAGCACCGCCTTGATGATCTGCACCCAGGTGGTGGCGAGCATGCCGCCGAACAGCACGTACAGGCACATCAGGATGCCCACCAGGATCACCGCCACGTGGTAGTCCAGGCCGAACAGCAGCTCAATGAGCTTGCCGGCACCGACCATCTGCGCGATCAGGTAGAACGCCACCACCACCAGCGAGCCCGAGGCCGACAGGGTGCGGATTTCCTTCTGCCCGAGACGATACGAGGCCACGTCGGCAAAGGTGTACTTGCCCAGGTTGCGCAGGCGCTCGGCGATCAGGAACAGGATGATCGGCCAGCCGACGAGGAAGCCGATGGAGTAGATCAGACCGTCGTAGCCCGAGGTGAACACCAGCGCGGAAATACCCAGGAACGAGGCCGCCGACATATAGTCGCCGGCGATCGCCAGGCCGTTCTGGAAGCCAGTGATCTTGCCGCCGGCGGCGTAATAGTCGGCCGCCGACTTGTTGCGTTTGGAGGCCCAGTAGGTAATGCCCAGGGTGAAGG
The DNA here is from genome assembly GCF_002205115.1 of Pseudomonas sp. DrBHI1. Lineage (NCBI taxonomy): Bacteria > Pseudomonadati > Pseudomonadota > Gammaproteobacteria > Pseudomonadales > Pseudomonadaceae > Pseudomonas > Pseudomonas sp. DrBHI1. The sequence continues at coordinate 63,311 of NZ_NIBE01000045.1, read as the reverse complement.
CGACGAAAGCCACGAACATGGCGATCGCCGAGACGTTCAGCGGCTGTTTCTGCACCTCGCCGGTCAGGGCATCGGCGGCCCACACGGCGGGTGCGAAGGCACCGTAGGCCAGGACGGCCAGGGCTTTGGCGTGACGGATCATTGCTTGGCCTCCTCGAGAATGGCCTTGTTCAGTTCATCGAACTCGCCGTTGGCGCGACGCACGTAGAGCGCGGTGAGCACGAAGGCCGAGACAATCAGGCCGACGCCCAGGGGAATGCCCCAGGTGATGGACGAATCGGGGCTGAGCTTGGCGCCCAGCACGTGCGGGCCATAGGCGATGAGGAGGATGAAGGCGCAGTACAGGCCGAGCATGATCGCCGAGAGAATCCAGGCGAAGCGCTCACGCTTGGTGACCAGTTCCTTGAAGCGCGGACTGTTCTGTATCGATTGGTAAATGCTGTCGTTCATTGTTTTTGTCCTAGCAGCACAGAGTAGGGAGAACCCGACTCCAACTTTATGCTGCCGCTGGACGCCAACCAGACGACCTTAGTCTTAGATGCAACGGTGTTTTGCAAGATCGGTAACAAATCCTGGGGACGCTGCGCGCCCTTTTCGCCGGCAAGCCGGCTCCGACAGGGGATCTGCGCCGACACTGCGGGAGCCGGCTTGCCGGCGAAAGGGCTGCACGGCAGCCCCATCTCAAGCCATCACTTGCCGGTCCACTCCTTGACCCGCTCCGGATGCTTGGCCAGCCAGTCCTTGGCCGCGGCCTCCGGCTTGGCGCCTTCCTGAATCGCCAACATCACTTCGCCGATCTCGTCCTTGGACTGCCACTGGAACCTCTTCAGGAACTCGGCCACTTCCGGCGCCTTGCTCGCCAGCTCCTTGCTGCCGATGCTGTTGACCGTCTCGGCGGCGCCGTACACGCCCTTGGGATCCTCGAGGAACTTGAGCTTCCACTTGGCGAACATCCAGTGCGGCACCCAGCCGGTCACGGCGATGGACTGCTGCTTGGCGTAGGAGCGGCCCAGCTCGGCGGTCATCGCCGCGCCGGAACTGGCCGTCAGTTTGTAGCCGGTCAGGTCGTAGTCCTTGATGGCCTGCTCGGTCTTGAGCATGACCCCGGAGCCGGCATCGATGCCGACGATCTTGTTCTTGAAGCTGGCATCGGTCTTGAGGTCGGCGATGCTGTTGGCCTTGACGTACTCGGGGACGATCAGGCCGATCTTGGCATCCTTGAAGTTCGGTCCGTAGTCGACGACGTTGTCCTTGTTCTTGGCCCAGTACTCGCCATGGGTCACCGGCAGCCAGGCCGAAAGCATGGCATCGAGCTTGCCGGTGGCCACGCCCTGCCACATGATCCCGGTGGCCACGGCCTGCAGCTTCACGTCATAGCCGAGTTTCTGCCTGATCACTTCGGCGGCCACGTTGGTCGTGGCCACGCTGTCCGACCAGCCATCCACGTAACCGATGCTCACTTCCTTGGCCATGGCCTGCGCAGTGCTCATGGTCAATACCAGGGCGGCGCCCACACTCAGGAAACGTCGTACTCTTGTAAAAGTCGCCATCAAAGCATCCCTCGTCAGGTCTTGGAGAGAGCATCATCGACCTGCCCCCGCGCACGACCTGCTCTGTCAGCGACCTCCAGCGAACGATCAGCGACAGCACTGTGCCATTAACGCCATGACACTCGATCGACCTGCGCGATCCTTGCATGCCAAAGGCTTGGCGCCGGTCATTTGCGGCTATCATCTAGCCCTTTGTGCTTGACGACGGACTGCCCGATGCCCAGTAACACCCGACTGCTCCTGCCTGCGTACCTGCTCGCCTGCCTGCTCGCCCTTGGCGGCCTGTGGGCGCTCTGGTACGGCCTCGGCAAGCCGGTGCACCTGCCTGATGCGGCGAGCCCGACGCACAAGCTGCAGTGCGCGTCCTACACCCCCTTCGACAAGGACCAGTCGCCGTTCGACCAGCCGTTTCGCCTACGCCCGGCGCGCATGGACGCCGACCTGGCGTTGCTGAGCGAGCGATTCCAGTGCATCCGCACCTATTCGATGACCGGCCTTGAGGCAATCCCGGCGCTGGCCCGCAAGCATGGCCTGAAGGTGATGCTCGGCGCCTGGGTCAACGCCAACCCGGTGGACACCGACAAGGAAGTCGAACGGCTTATCGCCGCGGCCAATGCCAACCCCGACGTGGTCAGCGCGGTGATCGTCGGCAACGAGGCGCTGCTGCGCAAGGAAGTCACCGGCGAGCGCCTGGCCGGGCTGATCGAGAAAGTGAAAAGCCAGGTCAAGGTGCCGGTGACTTACGCCGACGTCTGGGAATTCTGGCTGCAACACCCGCAGATCGCACCGGCGGTGGACTTCCTCACCATCCACCTGTTGCCCTACTGGGAAGACGACCCGCGTGGCATCGATGCGGCGCTGGCCCATGTGGCCGAGGTGCGCCAGGTGTTCGGCAACCGCTTCGCGCCCAAGGACGTCCTGATCGGCGAGACCGGCTGGCCCAGCGAAGGACGCCAGCGCGAAACCGCCGAGCCGAGCCGGGTCAACGAGGCGCGTTTCATCCGCGGCTTCGTCGCCTTGGCCGAAGCCAACGGCTGGCGCTACAACCTGATCGAGGCATTCGACCAGCCCTGGAAACGTGCCAGCGAAGGCGCCGTGGGCGGCTACTGGGGGCTATACGATGCCGACCGCCAGGACAAGGGCGTGCTCGAAGGGCCGGTGAGCAACCTGGCGTTGTGGCCGCAGTGGTTGCTGGCCAGCGTGTTGCTGATGCTGGCGACCCTGACCCTGGCCGGGCGCCCGGCAAGCCGCCGTGCCGCCCTGCTGCTGCCGTTGCTGGCGGCCCTGGGTGCCGGCAGCCTGGGGCTGTGGGGGGAACTGATGCGCACCAATGCCCGCTTTGTCGGGGAGTGGCTGTGGGCGGGTGCCCTGGCCGGCTTGAACCTGTTGGTGCTGGCCCACGGCGCACTGGCCCTGGCTCGTCCAGACGGCTGGCGCCAGCGGCTGTTCACCTGGCTCGAGGCGCACGCGGGCACCTGGTTGCTGGCGGCGGGATTCGCCGCGGCAGTGAGCATGCTGGCGATGGTGTTCGACCCGCGTTATCGCAGCTTTCCCAGCGCGGCGTTGCTGTTGCCGGCGGTGGTCTATCTGCTGCGACCGGTGCCGGCGCGGCGGGCGGAGGTGGCGTTGCTGGCCTTTATCGTGGGCGCTGGAGTGGCACCGCAGTTGTTCCAGGAAGGGTTGGCGAATCGACAGGCATGGGGCTGGGCGGTGGTCAGCGTGTTGATGGCTGGCGCGTTATGGCGAAGCCTCAAACTGCGCTTGGCGTGAACCGAGTGCGAGGACTTCGCCCTCGATTCGCCGGCAAGCCGGCTCCCACAGGCCAGGCGTCATGCCCTGTGAGAGCCGGCTTGCCGGACCAGCCGCAATCCCGCCAATACCACGGCAAACACCGCGATGCTCGCGGTATAGAGCACCAGTGCCGGAATCCCGAACAGCAGCGCCAGCGCCGCCAGCCACCACCCGCCTCGGCCAGGCGTCAGTTGGCTGAGCAACGCCAACCCCAATGCCCCCCAGGCAATGGCCTGGAAATGTATCCCCAAGCCCAGCAGCGAACGCGCCTGGCATTGCCAGACCTCTCCCGGCACGCTGCACAGCCCGACCCACCGGGCATCCTCCATCAGCCCATAACGCAGGCCATAACTGGCGGCCAGCCACAAGGGCAGGAACAGCAACAGGGCAACGACCGGCCACCAACGCGCCATGCGGATCTCCAATAGCGGTAATCTAAGCATTGCATGATCGCCCACGGGCCGCGACAAGGCAAAATCATGGCCCTGCAGCTATGTTGCACAAGACAAATGTTGTCCGGCGCGGCAACATCTTGTGCGACGAACGACAGGGCAACGGGCAACTTTGTCCAACACGCCGTGGTCCTAGCCTGCGTATTGCACGACCTTGCGTTTTCCTTGGGGGACTACATGCTTCGATCTTTGCGCCTCGCCGCCCTGCTCGGCGGCCTGCTCCTGGCTGCGGCCGCATCGGCGCGGGATATCGACGCGGCGAGCTACGGCTATCCGTTGACCAACCCGTTCGAGGCGACCATCGCCACCACGCCGCCTGAACAGCGCCCGACGCTGCCCAGCGACGACGATATCGACCAGGCCGACTACAGCCTTACCCTGCGCCCGGAGCGCGAGTTCACCCTGCCCGACAACTTCTGGTCGGTGAAGAAACTGCGCTACCGCCTGGCCAAGCAAGACCACGAGGCGCCGTTGATCTTCTTGATCGCCGGTACCGGCGCGCCCTACTCCAGCAGCATCAACGAGTACCTGAAGAAACTGTTCTACCAGGCCGGCTACCACGTGGTGCAGCTGTCATCGCCGACCAGCTGGGACTTCATGAGCGCCGCTTCGCGCTTCGCCACTCCCGGGGTGACCAGCGAGGACGCCAAGGACCTGTACCGGGTCATGCAAGCGGTGCGCGCCCAGCAGGCACGCCTGCCGGTCAGCGAGTACTACCTCACCGGCTACAGCCTCGGGGCGCTGGACGCGGCGTTCGTCAGCAAGCTCGACGAAACCCGCCAGAGCTTCAACTTCAAGCGCGTGCTGCTGCTCAACCCGCCGGTCAACCTGTACACCTCGATCACCAACCTGGACAAGCTGGTGCAGACCCGGGTCAAGGGCATCGACCGCAGCACCACCTTCTATGAGTTGATGCTGGAGAAACTGACCCGTTACTTCCAGGACAAGGGCTACATCGACCTCAACGAAGCGCTGCTGTATGACTTCCAGAAGTCGCGCCAACACCTGTCCAATGAACAGATGGCCATGCTCATCGGCACTTCGTTCCGCTTCTCGGCCGCCGACATTGCCTTCACCTCCGACCTGATCAACCGCCGTGGCCTGATCATTCCGCCTAAGTTCCCGATTACCGAGGGCAGCAGCCTGGAGCCGTTCTTCAAACGGGCGCTGCAATGCGACTTCGACTGCTATCTGACCGAGCAGGTGATCCCCATGTGGCGGGCGCGCACCGACGGCAACAGCCTGCTGCAACTGGTCGACCAGGTGAGCCTGTACGCGCTGGAGGACTACCTGCGCGCCAGCCCCAAGATCGCCGTGATGCATAACGCCGACGACGTGATCCTCGGCCCCGGCGACATCGGTTTCCTGCGCCGGGTGTTCGGCGAACGGCTGACGCTCTACCCCCATGGCGGCCATTGCGGCAACCTCAACTACCGCGTCAACAGCGACGCCATGCTGGAGTTCTTCCGTGGTTAACAGACTGCTGCTCGTCACCGCCCTGCTCGCCAGCGGCTGCGCCCTGGCCGAGGAAGTCGCGCCGCGTGCCAGCGTGGTCGAGGCCGACAAGACCGAAACCCTGACCGTGGAGGCCGACGGCTTCGTCGATCCGCTGCGCGAACTCAAGTTCAACCCCGGCCTGGACCAGCGCGAGTTCGAACGCTCGACCCTGGCCGCGCTGAACATCTACGACCCGCTGGAGTCGCTGAACCGGCGCATCTACCACTTCAACTACCGCTTCGACCAGTGGGTGTTCCTGCCGGTGGTCGATGGCTACCGCTACGTCACTCCCAGCTTCGTGCGCACCGGGGTGAGCAACTTCTTCAACAACCTGGGCGACGTGCCCAACCTGTTCAACAGCGTGCTGCAGCTCAAGCCCAAGCGTTCAGCAGAAATCACCGCGCGGCTGATGTTCAACACCATCATCGGTGTCGGCGGCCTGTGGGACCCGGCGACCAAGATGGGGCTGCCCCGGCAGAGCGAGGACTTCGGCCAAACCTTGGGCTTCTACGGGGTACCGGACGGGCCATACCTGATGCTGCCGATCCTCGGGCCATCGAACCTGCGCGATACCACCGGACTGGTGGTCGACTACGTGGGGGAGAAGGAGATCAACTACCTGAACGTGCCCGACACCGCCAGCGACCACCCGGAGCTCACCGTGCTGCGGGCGGTGGACAAGCGCTACAGCACCAACTTCCGCTACGGGCAGACCAACTCGCCGTTCGAATACGAGAAGCTACGGTATGTGTATACCCAGGCGCGCAAGTTGCAGATCGCCGAATAAGCGCTGTGGGAGCGGCCTTGCCGAGGCGTCGGACCGGTCGGAAAGGGCCGCAAAGCGGCCCCGGCAATCTTGAACCGGGCACACATCCTGGGGCTGCTTCGCAGCCCTATCGCGACGCAAGGCCGCTCCCACAGGAGTGTTCAGCCAGGCAGTCCGAGGAACTGACACAGCTCCCGTTTCTTGGCCAACGCATCCTTGCGCCCCAACTCGATCAGTTCGCTGCAATAGCTCGCCTCGAACAGCAGGTAGCTCAGCACCCCCGCACCGCTGGTCTTGGTAGCGCCAGGCCCACGCAGGAAAAGCCTCAGCGCCGCTGGCAGCTCGCGCCGATGACGGGCGGCGATCTCGTCCAGCGGCTGGCTGGGCGCCACCACCAGCACCTCGATCGGCGCCAGCCCCAGGCGCCGGGCGTCCAGGTGCGCCGGCATCAGGTGGCTGAGATGGTTGAGCCGCTGCAGCAACTCGATATCGTCCTCGAGACTGTCGATGAACGTGCTGTTGAGCATATGCCCGCCGATCTGCGCCAGGCTCGGCTGCTGGCCGCTGAACACGCGCTGGGTGGGCAAGGGCGGCGCCGGGCGCTGGGGGTTGCCACTGACGCCGACCACCAGCACGCGGCTGGCGCCCAGGTGCAGCGCCGGGCTGATCGGCGCCGACTGGCGCACCGCGCCATCTCCGAAGAACTCATCGCCCAGGCGCACCGGCGCGAACAACAGCGGGATCGCCGAGCTGGCCAGCAGGTGGTCGATGGTCAACGGCGTGGGCATGCCGATGCGCCGGTGGCGCAGCCAGGGCTCGATGGTGTCGCGCCCCTGGTAGAAGGTCACCGCCTGGCCGGACTCGTAGCCAAAGGCGGTCACGGCAATGGCGCGCAACTGATTGGCCGCCAGGGAGTGGGCGATGCCGTCCAGGTCCAGGTGCTCATGCAGCAGGCGGCGCAGCGGGCGACTGTCGAGCAGCGCCACCGGCACCTGGCCGCCGAGCCCCAGCAGGTTGTGGCCGACGAAGCGGCTGGCCTGGCGGATCACCCCGGGCCAGTCGCTGCGCAGCACCAGGTGGCTGCGAAAGTTCTGCCAGAAGGCGGTCAGGTGCTGCACCGATTCGGCGAAGCGGGTAGCCCCGCTGGCCAGCTTGACGGCATTGATCGCGCCAGCGGAGGTACCGACGATCACCGGGAAGGGATTGGCCGCCCCAGGGGGCAGCAGCTCGGCGATGCCGGCCAGCACGCCGACCTGGTAGGCCGCGCGGGCACCGCCGCCGGAGAGGATCAGGCCGGTGGTTGAGGTCATTGCTCCTCCCTGGAATCAGTGCTTGCCAGTGACCGCCCTATCGCGGGGCCAGCCCGCTACCACGCGGCCCCAGTGTCATTTTTTCTTCTTGTCGTACAGCCGTGGCTCGCCCTCGGGCCGCGACTTGAAGCGCCGGTGCGCCCACAGGTACTGCTCCGGGCACTCGCGCAGCACGCCCTCTACCCACTGGTTGATGCGCAGGCAGTCGGCCTCCTCGGTTTCGCCGGGGAAGTCAGCGAGCGGCGGATGCACCACCAGACGATAGCCGCTGCCGTCCTCCAGGCGCCGCTGGGTGAACGGAATCACCCGGGCCTTGCCCAGCCGGGCGAACTTGGTGGTGGCGGTGACGGTGGCCGCGGGAATGCCGAACAGCGGCACGAAGATACTCTGCTTGATGCCATAGTCCTGGTCCGGCGCGTACCAGATCGCCCGGCCCTTGCGCAGCAGCTTGAGCATGCCGCGCACGTCGTCGCGCTCCACGGCCAGTGAATCGAGGTTGTGGCGCTCGCGACCGCGGCGCTGGACGAAGTCGAACACCGGGTTGCCGTGCTCGCGGTACATGCCGTCGATGGTGTGGGCCTGCCCCAGCAGCGCGGCGCCGATCTCCAGGGTGGTAAAGTGCACGGCCATGAGGATGGCACCCTCGCCTTCGCGCTGGGCGGTCTGCAGGTGCTCGATGCCCTCGATGTGGGCCAGGCGCGCCAGCCGGGCCTTTGGCCACCACCAGCTCATGGCCATCTCGAAGAAGGCGATGCCGGTGGAGGCGAAGTTTTCCTTGAGCAGATATTGCCGTTCGTCGCCGGACAGTTCGGGGAAACACAGCTCGAGGTTGCGCGCGGCAATGCGCCGGCGCTCGCCGGCTACCCGGTACATCACCGCGCCCAGGGCGCGGCCCAGGCCCAGCAGGGCACGGTACGGCAGTTGGGCGACCAGCCACAGCAGGCCCAGGCCCAGCCACAGCCCCCAGAATCGCGGGTGGAGGAAAGAGGATCGAAAACGCGGGCGTTCCATTGAAGCTTCCGGCAAGACATGAGCCCGGCATTCTACATCGGTTGCGGGCAATCGGTCTTATCGCTATAAGTCAGGGCACTTTTTTCGCAACAAGCCGTCTATGCAGACCATGAGCCCCAACCAGACACCCGACAACGCCCCCGTGTTCCAGCTCAAGGGCAGCATGCTTGCCATCACCGTGCTGGAACTGGCGCGCAACGACCTCGAATCCCTCGACCGCCAGCTGGCGGCGAAGGTGGCGCAGGCGCCGAATTTCTTCAGCAACACCCCGCTGGTGCTGGCCCTGGACAAGCTGCCCCATGACTCGGGCGCCATCGACCTGCCCGGGCTGATGCGCGTGTGCCGTCACCATGGCCTGCGCACCCTGGCGATCCGCGCCAGCCGCATCGAGGACATCGCCGCGGCGATCGCCATCGACCTGCCGGTGCTGCCGCCGTCGGGTGCCCGTGAACGCCCGCTCGAGCCCGAACCGGAAGCGAAGAAGCCCGAACCCGCGCCAGCTCCGCCACCGGCGCCGGCCGAACCCGAGGTGCGCCCGACCCGCATCATCACCTCGCCGGTGCGCGGCGGCCAGCAGATCTACGCCCAGGGCGGCGACCTGGTGGTGACAGGCTCGGTCAGCCCCGGCGCGGAACTTCTCGCCGATGGCAACATCCATGTGTACGGCGCCATGCGCGGCCGCGCCCTGGCCGGTATCAAGGGCAACACCAAGGCGCGCATCTTCTGCCAGCAGATGACCGCGGAAATGGTCTCCATCGCCGGCCAGTACAAAGTGTGCGAAGACCTGCGCCGCGACCCGCTGTGGGGCTCGGGCGTGCAGGTCAGCCTGTCCGGCGACGTGTTGAACATCACCCGTCTTTAACGGATACTTGCCGGCATTTTTAGCGCAACTTTTTTCCCGTTGCCGTTTTTTGTATTTGCAGGGACACGCGTCCCGTTTATTTAGGGGTGAAACACCTTGGCCAAGATTCTCGTCGTCACTTCCGGCAAGGGGGGTGTGGGCAAGACCACCACCAGCGCCGCCATCGGTACCGGCCTCGCACTGCGCGGCTACAAGACTGTCATCGTCGACTTCGACGTCGGCCTGCGTAACCTCGACCTGATCATGGGCTGCGAGCGCCGCGTGGTGTACGACTTCGTCAACGTGGTCAACGGCGAGGCCAACCTGCAGCAGGCCCTGATCAAGGACAAGCGCCTGGAGAACCTGTTCGTGCTGGCCGCCAGCCAGACCCGCGACAAGGACGCCCTGACCCAGGAAGGCGTGGAAAAGGTCCTGATGGAGCTGAAGGAAACCTTCGACTACGTCATCTGCGACTCGCCGGCCGGTATCGAGAAAGGCGCGCACCTGGCAATGTACTTCGCCGACGAAGCCATCGTCGTGACCAACCCCGAGGTGTCCTCGGTACGCGACTCCGACCGCATGCTGGGCATCCTGTCGAGCAAGTCGCGCCGCTCCGAGAACGGCGAGGAGCCGATAAAGGAACACCTGCTGATCACCCGTTACCACCCCGAGCGCGTCGAGAAGGGCGAAATGCTCAGCATCGCCGACGTCGAAGAGATCCTGGCGATCAAGCTCAAGGGTGTGATTCCCGAGTCGCAAGCCGTTCTCAAGGCCTCCAACCAGGGCATCCCGGTCATCCTTGACGACCAGAGCGATGCCGGCCAGGCGTACAGTGACACCGTCGACCGTCTGCTGGGCAAAGAGAAGCCCCTGCGGTTCATCGACGTGCAGAAGCAAGGATTCTTCGCGCGTCTGTTTGGAGGCAAGTAAACCATGAACCTTTTTGACTTCTTTCGTGGCAGACAGAAACAGACCAGCGCGTCGGTAGCGAAAGAGCGTCTACAGATCATCGTGGCGCACGAGCGCGGCCAGCGCAGCACCCCGGACTACCTGCCCGCCCTGCAGAAGGAGCTGGTCGAGGTGATCCGCAAGTACGTCAACATCGGCAACGACGATGTGCAGGTGGCGCTGGAGAACCAGGGCAGCTGCTCGATCCTGGAGCTGAACATCACCCTGCCCGAGCGCTGATCTTTCAGTAGCTCAGGGTTACCTTGTGGGAGCGGGCTTGCCCCGCGATTGCCTCCAATGGCCGTCGCGGGGCAAGCCCGCTCCCACAATGCTTTGCAGAGAACACCTGAACATGCCGCTGTCGAACATCCAGATCCTTCACGAAGACGCCGCCATCCTGGTGATCAACAAGCCGACCCTGCTGTTGTCGGTGCCGGGTCGCGCCGAGGACAACAAGGACTGCCTGATCACCCGCCTGCAGGAAAACGGCTACCCGGATGCCCTGATCGTCCACCGCCTGGACTGGGAAACCTCGGGGATCATCCTGCTCGCCCGCGACGCCGACAGCCACCGCGAGCTGTCGCGCCAGTTCCACGACCGCGAGACCGAAAAGGCCTATACCGCGCTGTGCTGGGGCCAACCGACCCTGGACAGCGGCAGCATCGACCTGCCGCTGCGCTATGACCCGCCGACCAAGCCGCGCCATGTGGTCGACCACGAACAGGGCAAGCACGCCCTGACCTTCTGGCGCATCGTCGAACGCTGCGCCGATCATTGCCGGGTCGAGCTGACACCGATCACCGGGCGCTCGCACCAGTTGCGCGTGCACATGCTGTCGATCGGCCACCCGCTGCTGGGCGACCGGTTGTACGCCAACCCCGAGGCGCTGGCGGCCCATGAGCGGCTGTGCCTGCATGCGTCGATGCTGAGCTTCACCCACCCGGTATCTGGCGAACGCCTGAAGTTCGAGTGTCCGGCGCCGTTCTGATTACTCGAGCCGTATAGTGCCAGCAACAGGGCCGGCACAAATTTTCGAGCAATTACGCTAAACTCGCGCCACTGCTGTCTGGAGTGACTTATGCGCGATGCCCTGAATGCCGGCCTGATCGAATTCCTCAAGGCCTCCCCGACGCCGTTCCATGCCACCGCCAGCCTCGCGCAGCGCCTCGAGGCCGCCGGCTACCAGCGTCTGGACGAACGCGACAGCTGGGCCACCGTGCCCGGTGGTCGCTACTACGTGACCCGCAACGATTCCTCGATCATCGCCATCAAGCTCGGCAAGCTCTCGCCGCTGCTGGGCGGCATCCGCATGGTCGGCGCCCACACCGACAGCCCGTGCCTGCGGGTCAAGCCGCAGCCCGAGCTGCAACGCCAGGGCTTCCTGCAACTGGGCGTGGAAGTGTACGGCGGCGCCCTGCTTGCCCCTTGGTTCGACCGCGACCTGTCGCTGGCCGGCCGGGTCACCTTCCGCCGTGATGGCAAGGTGGAGAGCCAGCTGATCGACTTCAAGCTGCCGATCGCCGTAATCCCCAACCTGGCGATCCACCTCAACCGCACCGCCAACGAAGGCTGGCAGATCAACCCGCAGACCGAGCTGCCGCCGATCCTGGCCCAGGTGGCCGGCGACGAGCGCGTCGACTTCCGCGCCCTGCTCACCGAGCAACTGGCCCGCGAGCACGACCTCAACGCCGACGTGGTGCTCGACTACGAGCTGAGCTTCTACGACACCCAGGACGCCGCGTTGATCGGCCTGAACGGCGACTTCATCGCCGCCGCCCGCCTGGACAACCTGCTGTCGTGCTATGCCGGCCTGCAGGCCTTGCTGGGTGCCGACAGCGACGAGACCTGCGTGCTGGTGTGCAACGACCACGAGGAAGTCGGCTCCTGCTCGGCCTGCGGCGCCGACGGCCCCATGCTCGAGCAGACCCTGCAACGCCTGCTGCCCGAAGGCGACGACTACGTGCGCACCATCCAGCGCTCGCTGATGGTCTCGGCCGACAACGCCCACGGCGTGCACCCCAACTACGCCGACAAGCACGACGGCAACCACGGGCCCAAGCTCAACGCCGGCCCGGTGATCAAGGTCAACAACAACCAGCGCTACGCCACCAACAGCGAAACCGCTGGGTTCTTCCGCCACCTGTGCATGGCCGAGGAAGTGCCGGTGCAGAGCTTCGTGGTGCGCAGTGACATGGGCTGCGGCTCGACCATCGGCCCGATCACCGCCAGCCACCTGGGCGTGCGCACGGTCGACATCGGCCTGCCGACCTTCGCCATGCACTCGATTCGCGAACTGTGCGGCAGCCATGACCTGGCGCACCTGGTGAAGGTGCTCAGCGCCTTCTACCGCAGCCGCGAACTGCCCTGACGGCCAACCCGCTCCCACGCGGACCTGTGGGAGCGGCGGTGTGCCGATGCGACTTGCCCACCGCCTGCCCCCGGTCAATCCGCCTCGCTTGCAAAGCGCTATGCTTGATACATGGCCCCCAAAACAGAAGGATGCTGTTCATGTCATCGCCGTTCCTGTCCCTGTTCGTGCCGGTGTTCCTGTTCCTGATGCTGCTGACCATCGGCTTCAGCCTGCGCGAGCGCAATGTCGGCGTGTTGATGATGTGGATCGGCACCCTCGGCATTTTCGGCCTCACCTGCTGGAAGATCCTCGAGAAACTGCCGTCGTAAACCACTACACTCGGGCAAACGTTTGACCTGAGGTAGAGTTTCCGGTGCCAGCCCTCCTGCGTTGCATCACGCTGCTGTTCCTGCTGTTCATCACCCCGGTGCACGCCGCCGGCCTGCCGGGCCTGCTCGGTTCCAGCACACCCGCCCAGCCCGAAGCCAGCGAACCGCTGGGCAAGTCGCTGGACGAGGTGATCAAGAGCCTGGAGAACGACCAGCAACGGGCCAAGCTGCTGGCCGACCTGAAGAAGCTGCGCGACGCCAGCAAACAATCGCAACCCACGGTCGAACAGGGCGTGCTCGGCCTGATCGGTGGCGCCCTGCACGATTTCGAGCAGCAGTTCAGCGGCGATGCCAGTCCGTTCAAGCGCTGGTCGCTGGAAATCGACCAGGCGCAGGATGAGTTGGCCGCGCTGGTGGTGCCGGTGCACCAGTGGCCGGCGATCCTGTTCGGCTTTGCCGGGGTGATCCTGGTCTGGAGCCTGCTGGCCTACACCTTCAACTGGATCGGCCACCGCGTGCGCCTACGCTTCGGCCTGACCGAGGAACTGCCCCAGCACCCGCGTACCTGGGACCTGGTGCGCTTCGCCCTGCGCAAGCTGGGACCGTGGCTGGTGGCGCTGGTGTTCACCGTGTACCTGAGCTTCGCCCTGCCCTCCTCGCTGGGCAAGTCGATGGCCATGGTGCTGGCCTACGCACTGGTGGTCGGCACACTGTTCTCGGCGATCTGCGTGATCGCTTTCTCGCTGCTCGACGGCCCGCATCGCCACCGCGCCCTGCATATCCTGCGGCACCAGGCGTTCCGCCCGCTGTGGCTGATCGGCAGCTTCGCCGCGTTCGGCGAGGCGATGAGCGACCCACGCCTGACCACTGCCCTGGGCAGCCACCTGGCCCACGCCCTGGCCACCCTGGCCAATGTCGTCGCGGCGCTGTGCACTGGGCTGTTCATCCTGCGCTTTCGCCGCCCGATCGCCCACCTGATCCGCAACCAGCCCCTGTCCCGACGCCTGACCCGGCGCACCCTGAGCGACACCATCGAGCTGCTCGGCAGTTTCTGGTACCTCCCGGCGCTGATCCTGGTGGCGATCTCGCTGTTCGCCACCTTCGTTTCCGCCGGCGACACCAGCACTGCCCTGCGCCAGTCGCTGATGTGCACGGTGCTGGTAGTGGTGTGCATGGTGCTCAACGGTCTGGTGCGGCGCCACGCCGCCAAACCCCGGCGCGCCAACAAGCGCCAGGCGGTCTACACCGAACGCCTGCGCAACTTCGGCTACGTGCTGGTGCACCTGTTCATCTGGCTGGTGTTCATCGAGCTGGGCCTGCGCGTCTGGGGCCGCTCGATGATCAGCTTCGCCGAGGGCGACGGCCATGAAGTGAGCCTGCGCCTGCTGGGCCTGGCCGGCACGCTGATCGTCGCCTGGCTGGTGTGGATCCTCGCCGACACCGCCGTGCACCATGCCCTGGTGCGCTCGCGCCGTGGCCTGGCCAACGCCCGGGCACAGACCATGATGCCCTTGATCCGCAACGTGATGTTCGTGGTGATCTTCATCATCGCGGTGATCGTCGCCCTGGCCAACATGGGCATGAACGTCACCCCGCTGCTGGCCGGTGCCGGCGTCATCGGCCTGGCCATCGGTTTCGGCGCCCAGTCGCTGGTGGCCGACCTGATCACCGGGCTGTTCATCATCATCGAGGACTCGCTGGCCATCGACGACTACGTCGACGTCGGCGGCCACCTGGGCACGGTCGAAGGCCTGACCATCCGTACCGTGCGCCTGCGGGACATCGACGGCATCGTGCACACCATCCCGTTCAGCGAGATCAAGAGCATCAAGAACTACTCGCGGGAGTTCGGCTACGCGATCTTCCGCGTGGCCATCCCGCACAGCATGAACATCGACCAGGCCATCACGCTGGTCCGCGAAGTGGGCCAGAAGCTGCGCAACGACCCGCTGATGCGCCGCAACATCTGGTCGCCGCTGGAGTTGCAGGGGGTGGAGAGCTTCGAGTCGGGCTCGGCGATCCTGCGGGCGCGGTTCAAGACCGCGCCGATCAAGCAGTGGGAGGTATCGCGGGCGTTCAACCTGGCCTTGAAGCGGCAGCTCGATGAAGCCGGTCTGGACCTGGCGACGCCACGGCTGTCAGTGCAGGTGGTGACGGCTGGCGGTGGCGGCATGGCTGAGACCGGAGGCGCTAGCAGTTAGGGCCGCTTCGCGCCCCTAACCCGCCTCGGCGCGGATGCGGATCGCATCGTGCCGCCAGTATTCCAGGTCACAGTCGATCAGATGCCCATGCTGGTCGCTGTTGACCCGGGTGATGTGCAAGCCCGGGCTGCCCGTCGAGACCTTCAGCGCCCCTGCCGCCGCCACTGGCAACGCGGTCGGCAGGATCTCGAAGCACACCTGCCCATAGTGAATGGCGTACTCCCGCGCATAGATCTCGGTCAGCGACCGGGCCAGGTCCAGCTCGAGGATCCCCGGGAAGTAGCGCGGGTTGAGATAGTGCTCGGCGTACAGCACCGCCCGCCCATCGATGCGCCGCAAACGGCAGATCCGCACCACGCTGGACAACGCCGGCAGGCGCAGGCGCGCGCAGATCGCCGCCGAGGCCGGTTGCAGGCGTGCCGACAGCAACTCGGTGCTCGGCACCCGCCCCTGGTCGCGCACCATCGCATGGAAGTGGCTGCGCTCGATCAGGTCGTAGGTCAGACGCTCGGGCGCGACGAACCAGCCACGGCGCTCCTCGCGGTAGATCAGCCCTTGGGCCTCCAGCTGCACCAGTGCCTCGCGCAGGGTGATGCGCGTGGTGTCGAACACTTCGCTGAGCCGACGCTCGGCCGGCAGCTTGCCGCCGGGGGCCAGCAGGCCGTGTTCGATCTGCTCCTGCAGGGCATGGCAGATGGCTGTTACCGCGCGCGGTGGCGTCGCTTGCATCAAAGGTTACCTATCTGGACTAGTCCAGCCCCATAAAGGGGCATGTGGCGATGGCTACAAGCCTAGGCAAGGCTGATGAACATCCTGTGACAAAGCCTCGCCCAGGGACTTGCCAGATCCGGGCCAGGCCACGCGATTCCAGGCTTTCGATGTGGTCTACGCTGTATCCCGAGAGCCATCGGCCTGCCACCCACTCCTTCTTCTTACATCAAACTGTCACGCAACAGGCCTACCTTGGCTCAAGGTTTGCTGACCTAGACCAGGGGTTCGCAAGCACCGCTTCTGTTCATAACAACGAATGCAAGGCACCCACCAAAGGAGCTTCGGATGAAAAAGTTGTTCATGGCGTCACTGCTCGGTTCGGCCATCGCTTTTTGCACCTCGGCCATGGCCCAGGACCTCAAGGCCCTTGAAGACGCCGCCCGCAAGGAAGGCACCGTCAACAGCGTGGGCATGCCCGATGCCTGGGCCAACTGGAAAGGCACCTGGGACGACCTGGCGAAAAAATACGGCCTCAAGCACAGCGACACCGACATGAGCTCAGCCCAGGAGATCGCCAAGTTCGACGCCGAGAAGGACAACGCCAGCGCCGACATCGGCGACGTCGGCGCCGCCTTCGGTCCGATCGCGGTCGCCAAGGGCGTCACCCAGCCCTACAAGCCGAGCACCTGGGACCAGGTGCCGGCGTGGGCCAAGGATCAGGACGGCCACTGGGCGCTGGCCTACACCGGCACCATCGCCTTCATCATCAACAAGGACCTGGTAAAGGAGAACGCGCCGAAATCCTGGGCGGACCTCAAAACCGGGAAGTACAAAGTTGCAATCGGCGACGTCAGCACCGCAGCCCAGGCAGCCAATGGTGTACTGGCAGCCGCAATCGCCAACGGTGGCAACGAGTCGAACATCGAGCCGGGCCTGCTGTTCTTCGCAGACCTGGCCAAGCAGAACCGCTTGTCGATGTCCAACCCTACCATCCAGACATTGGAGAAGGGCGAAGTGGAAGTCGGCGTGGTATGGGACTTCAACGGTCTGAGCTACCGTGAACAGATTGATCCCAAGCGTTTCGAGGTGCTGATCCCCTCCGATGGTTCGGTAATCTCGGGCTACACAACCATCATCAACAAGTACGCCAAACACCCGAACGCGGCGAAACTTGCGCGTGAGTACATTTTCAGCGATGCCGGCCAGACCAACCTGGCCATCGGCAACGCCCGGCCAATCCGTGCCGAACACCTGAAGTTGCCCGCCGAAGTACAGGCCAAGCTGTTGCCCAACGAGCAATATAAAAAGGTCCAACCAATCAAGGATGCAGCCGCGTGGGAAAAAACATCCAAGGCATTGCCACAACAGTGGAATGAACAAGTGATCACCGAGATGAACTGAGGCCAGACTATCCTGGGGCAGCTGCGCAGCCCATCGCGACGCAAGGCCGCTCCCACAGGGCCCACGTCGCCCAAGAGGTTTGCACTACCTCTGTGGGAGCGGCCTTGCGTCGCGAAAGGAGGGCAAAGCCCTCCCCCGCTTTTTCGGAGTCATAAATGAACCACAACGTCATCCTGGTCCTGCTCGACGGCCTCAACCACCAGGTCGCGCACCATGCCATGGGCCACCTGCACGCCTACGTCGAGGCCGACCGCGCCGCGCTGTACCGGGTGGAGTGCGAGCTGCCGTCACTGTCGCGACCGCTGTACGAATGCATCCTCACCGGCGTGCCGCCGATCGACAGCGGCATCGTCCATAACAACGTCAACCGCCTGTCCAACCAGCGCAGCGTGTTCCACTACGCCCGCGAGGCCGGCCTGGGCACTGCCGCCGCGGCCTATCACTGGATGAGCGAGCTGTACAACCGCTCACCCTTCGACCCCCTGCGCGACCGCCATACCCACGCACCGAAGCTGCCGATCCAGCACGGCCTGTTCTACTACGCAGACCACTACCCCGACTCGCACCTGCTGGCCGACGCCGAATACCTGCGCCGCCGCCATGCGCCGAACTTCCTGCTGGTGCACCCGATGAACATCGACGACGCCGGCCACCGCCACGGCCTGGACAGCAGCCAGTACCGCAACGCCGCCCGCAGCGCCGACATCCTGCTGGCCGACTACCTGCCGCGCTGGCTCGAAGAGGGCTACCAGGTGCTGGTCACCGCCGACCACGGCATGAACAACGACCGCTCGCACAACGGCCTGCTGGCCGAGGAACGCGAAGTGCCGCTGTTCGTGTTCGGCGAGGCGTTCAGCCTCGATCCCGCGGCCAAGCCGTTGCAGACCGAGCTGTGCGGCACGATCTGCGAGCTGCTCGGCGCCGCCCACGACAAACCGGTCTGCCGGGAGCTGCTCAAGTGAATGCAAGCCATCGCGGCCGCTACCTGGCCCTGCTCTGCCTGCTGCCGTTCGCCGTGTTCTTCATCATCTTCCAGATCGCGCCGCTGGCCTGGGTCGCCCTAAACAGTCTGCAGGGCGAAAGCGGCTGGGGCCTGGCCAACTTCAGCAAGGTCTTCGCCTCGAAGTTCTACCTGCAGGCGTTGCAACGCAGCCTGGAGATCAGCTTCTGGTCGAGCCTGTTCGGCATCGTCATCGCCACCCTGGGCGCCTATTCACTGCGCCAGGTCGACTCGAAACTGCGCGACTTCGTCAGCGCCTTCGCCAACATGACCAGCAATTTCGCCGGCGTGCCCCTGGCGTTCGCCTTCATCATCCTGCTCGGTTTCAATGGCGCACTGACGCTGCTGCTCAAGCAGATGGGCCTGCTCGGCGACTTCAGCATCTACTCCAAGACCGGCCTGATCCTGGTGTACACCTACTTCCAGATCCCCCTGGGCGTGCTGCTGCTCTACCCGGCCTTCGACGCCCTGCGCGAGGACTGGCGCGAGTCCGCCGCACTGCTCGGCGCCAGCCACTGGCAGTTCTGGCGGCATATCGGCCTGCCGGTGCTGACCCCGGCGCTGCTCGGCACCTTCGTCATCCTGCTGGCCAACGCCCTCGGCGCCTACGCCACTGTCTACGCCCTGACCACCGGCAACTTCAACGTGCTGCCGATCCGCATCGCGGGCCTGGTGGCCGGCGACATCAGCCTCGACCCGAACCTGGCCAGCGCCCTGGCGATGGTGCTGGTGGGCCTGATGACCGTGGTCACGGTGGTCCATCAATGGCTGCTCAAGAGGAGCTACCATGCGCGCTGAAAACAACGCTGGCGGGCTCTACCACCGCGTGGTGGTGTACCTGCTGTTCCTGATCCTGCTGCTGCCGCTGGCCGGCACCCTGCTCTACTCGTTGGCCACCAGTTGGTCGGCGACCCTGCTGCCCAGCGGGCTGACCTTCAAGTGGTACGTCGCACTGTGGAGCGAGCCGCGCTTTCTCGCCGCCTTCGGCCAGTCGCTGCTGGTATGCGTCGGCGCGCTGCTGCTGTCGGTGCTGCTGATCCTGCCGTTGCTGTTCGTGGTGCACTACCACTTCCCCAAGCTCGACGCGCTGATGAACGTCCTCATCCTGCTGCCGTTCGCCGTGCCCCCGGTGGTGTCGTCGGTGGGTCTGCTGCAGTTGTACGGCAGCGGGCCGATGGCCATGGTCGGCACGCCGTGGATCCTGATCGGCTGCTACTTCACCATCGCCCTGCCGTTCATGTATCGAGCCATCACCAACAACCTGCAGGCCATCAACCTGCGCGACCTGATGGACGCTGCCCAGCTGCTCGGCGCCAGCACCTGGCAGGCGGCGTTCCTGGTGGTGCTGCCCAACCTGCGCAAGGGCCTGATGGTGGCGCTGCTGCTGTCGTTCTCGTTCCTGTTCGGCGAGTTCGTGTTCGCCAACCTGCTGGTGGGCACCCGCTACGAGACCCTGCAGGTGTACCTGAACAACATGCGCAACAGCAGCGGCCACTTCAACAGCGCGCTGGTCATCTCCTACTTCGCCTTCGTGCTGGTGCTGACCTGGGTCGCCAACCGCCTGAACAAGGACAAGACCTGACATGAGCTTCGTCAGCGTACAGAAACTGCAAAAGAGCTACGCCGGCAGCCCGGTGTTCGAGAACATCGACTGCCAGATCGAGCGCGGCGAGTTCGTCACCCTGCTCGGCCCCTCCGGCTGCGGCAAGTCCACCCTGCTGCGCTGCATCGCCGGGCTGACCCCGGTGGACAGCGGGCGGATCCTGCTCGACGGCCAGGACATCGTGCCGTTGAGCCCGCAGAAGCGTGGCATCGGCATGGTGTTCCAGAGCTACGCCCTGTTCCCCAACATGACCGTGGAACAGAACGTCGCCTTCGGCCTGCGCATGCAGAAGGTCAAGGCCGACGAGAGCCAGGCGCGGGTGCGCGAAGTACTCGACCTGGTGGAGCTGGGCAGCTTCGCCGGACGCTACCCGCACCAGCTGTCCGGCGGCCAGTGCCAACGCGTGGCCCTGGCCCGCTCGCTGGTCACCCGCCCGCGCCTGCTGCTGCTCGACGAGCCGCTGTCGGCACTGGATGCGCGCATCCGCAAGCACCTGCGCGAGCAGATCCGCGCCATCCAGCGCGAGCTGGGGCTGACCACCATCTTCGTCACCCACGACCAGGAAGAGGCGCTGACCATGTCGGACCGCATCGTCCTGATGAACCAGGGCCGCATCGTCCAGAGCGGCGATGCCGAGACCCTCTACACCTCGCCCGTGGACCTGTTCGCCGCGGGCTTCATCGGCAACTACAACCTGCTCGACGCCGACAGCGCCAGCCGCCTGCTGCGACGCCCGGTCAACGGTCGCCTGGCGATCCGCCCGGAATCCATCACCCTGGGCCTGAACGGCGAACTGGACGGCGAGATCCTCAGCCACAGCCTGCTGGGCAACGTCATCCGTTATCGGGTGCGGGTGCGCGACGTCGAGCTGGTGGTCGACGTGCTCAACCGCTGCGCGGCCGACCTGCACGCGGACGGGCAGCGGGTATCCTTGTCGATCGACCCCACGGCGCTACGGGAAGTGGCCTAAGGAGCATCAACGCATGGCACTGGCAATCTTCGATCTGGACGAAACCCTGATCCACGGCGACTGCGCGTCGCTTTGGAGCGAGCAGATGGCCCGGCTGGGCTGGGTGGACGGCAAGGCTTTCCTCAAGCGCGACCACGAGCTGATGGAAGCCTACGGCAAGGGCCACCTGGCGATGGAGGACTACATGGCCTTCAGCCTGGAGCCCATCGCCGGGCGTACCCTGGAAGAGGTCGAGCACCTGGTCGAGCCCTGGGTGGAGGATGTGATCGAGCCGATCATCTACGGCGACGCCTGCCGTTGCATCGCCGAACACCGCAAGCGCGGCGACCGGATCCTGATCATTTCGGCCAGCGGCACCCACCTGGTCGGACCGATCGCGGCGCGCCTGGGCGTCGACGAGTACCTGGCCATCGAGCTGGAGGCGGTCAACGGCGTGTTCACCGGCAAGACCCACGGCGTGCTCACCTACCGCGAAGGCAAGATCACCCGCCTGCTGGAGTGGCTGGACCAGGAACAGGAAAACCTGGAGGGCGCGAGTTTCTACTCGGATTCACGCAACGACCTGCCGCTGCTGCTGAAGGTCGATCACCCGCACGTGGTGAACCCGGACCCGGTGCTGCGCGAGCATGCGCAGACCAATGGCTGGCCCATCCTGAGCTGGTCTTGACGTAGGTGTACATGCGTACCGGCCAGCCAGTGACGATGGCCGGCACAAGCACCATTGATCCGTCACGCTTGCCTCGCCCGCGGCAAATGTGCAGTATAGTGCGCACTGTGAGGACGGCCTCACGACGCTGTGCGTGAACATACCGGGGACGGCCCCATCATTGAATCGATGGAGACTTACCATGTCCTGGATCATCCTGTTCTTCGCCGGCCTGTTCGAAGTCGGCTGGGCTGTCGGCCTCAAGTACACCGACGGCTTCACCCGCCCCCTGCCGACCATTCTCACCGTCGGCGCCATGGTCATCAGCCTCGGCCTGCTGGGCCTGGCCATGAAGGAACTGCCGCTGGGTACCGCCTATGCCATCTGGACCGGTGTCGGCGCGGTCGGCACGGTGATCGCCGGGATCATCCTGTTCGGCGAATCCATGGCGCTCATCCGCCTGGCCAGTGTCGCCCTGATCATCACCGGCCTGGTCGGCCTGAAGGTCAGCGCCAGCTGACCTCCCTCCGTTTCCCTTAGCGAACGTCGCCGCGCAGCAGGCTCACCTGCTCGCGCAGCGCCTCGGGCTGCGCCGCCTCCACCGGGATGGCGGCGCCGGCCACCAGGGTCACCCGCGACCACAGGCGCTTGAAGAAACCCTTGTTCGGGTCGCGACTGAAGAAACTGCCCCACAGCCCCTGCAACGCCAGTGGAATTACCGGCACCGGCGTCTCCTGCAGGATGCGGTTCACCCCGCCCTTGAACACATCGATCTCACCGTCCGAACTCAGCTTGCCTTCGGGGAAGATACACACCAGCTCGCCGTCGGCCAGGTACTGGGCGATACGGGCGAAGGCACGCTCGTAGGTGGCCTCGTCCTCGCCACGCCCGGCGATGGGGATGGCGCCGGCGGTGCGGAACACGAAATTGAGCACCGGCAAATTGTAGATCTTGTAGTACATGACGAAACGGATCGGCCGGCGGATCGCCCCACCGATCAACAGCGCATCGACGAACGACACATGGTTGCACACCAGCAGCGCCGCGCCCTCATCGGGAATGCGCTGCAGCTCGCGGTGCTCGACCCGGTACATCGAGTGGCTGAGCAGCCAGATCAGGAAGCGCATGGTGAATTCCGGCACGATGCGGAAGATGTAGGCGTTGACCGCGATATTGAGCAAAGACACCACCAGGAACAGCTGCGGGATGCTCAGCTTGGCCAGGCTCAGCAGGACGATGGTGATGATCGCCGACACCACCATGAACAGCGCGTTGAGGATGTTGTTGGCGGCAATCACCCGGGCCCGCTGGTCTTCCGGCGTGCGTGCCTGGATCAGCGCGTACAGTGGCACGATGTAGAAGCCGCCGAAGATGCCCAGGCCAACGATCGACAGCATGATCCACCAGGCTTGGCTAATGCCCAGCAACGCCAGCCAGTCATGGGGCACGACGCCGACCGGCACATCCCCCGAATGCCACCACCAGAGCAGGCCGAACAGGGTCAGGCCGAACGAGCCGAACGGCACCAGGCCGATCTCCACCTTGCGTCCGCTCAGGCGCTCGCACAGCAGCGAACCGACGGCGATGCCCACCGAGAACAGGGTTAGCACCAGGGTCACCACGGTCTCGTCGCCGTGCAGCCAGTCCTTGGCGTAGGCCGGGATCTGCGTGAGGTAGATGGCACCGACGAACCAGAACCACGAGTTGCCGACAATCGAGCGCGACACCGCCGGGGTCTGGCCAAGGCCCAGGCGCAGGGTCAGCCAGGACTGCTTGAAGATGTTCCAGTCCAGCTTCATCTGCGGCGCGGCGGCGGCGGCGCGGGGGATCCAGCGACTGGCCAGGTAGCCCAGCACCGCAGTGCCCACCACCCCGGCGGCGGCCAGCACCGCGTACTGGCTGGAGGACATCAGCATCCCGGCGCCGATGGTCCCGGCCAGGATCGCCAGGAAAGTGCCCATCTCCACCAGGCCGTTGCCGCCCACCAGTTCCTCCTCGCGCAGGGCCTGGGGCAGGATCGAGTACTTCACCGGGCCGAACAGCGCCGAGTGGGTGCCCATGGCGAACAGCGCCACCAGCATCAACTCCAGATGATGGGTGACGAAACCGGTCGCGCCGATGGCCATGATGACGATCTCGGCCAGCTTGATCACGCGGATCAACCGGTCCTTGGCGAACTTCTCGCCGAACTGCCCGGCCAGCGCCGAGAACAGGAAGAACGGCAGGATGAACAGCAAGGCGCAGAGGTTGACCCAGATCGAGCGGTCGCCTTCCAGGCTCAGCTTGTAGAGGATCGCCAGGATCAGCGACTGCTTGAACAGGTTGTCGTTGAAGGCGCCCAGCGACTGGGTGATGAAGAACGGCAGGAAGCGCCGTTTGCCGAGCAGGGTGAATTGCGAGGGGTGACTCATCGTCCTTGTACCTGGTTGGGCTTTGTCATTGGAGGCACGTACAGCGTGATAAGCCACAAATCTGCACGGGAATGTCCATAGGCACAAGGAACTTGTAGGAGCGGGCAAGCCGCCCCTACTGGATCACCCTCAAGACTGCGCGATGCATGGCGACACAAACAGCTCGCCGCGCCAGGCCCCGCGCAGGGTCCGGCTGGCCACCAGCAGCCAGAGCAGCGCCAGCGCCACCACCAGCACCTGGCCGAACACAGTGAAGAAGCCCAACTCCAGCCAGGCAGCCAGTTTCAACGTGGCCAGGCAGTACACCCCCAGCGGGAAGGTGAACCCCCACCAGCCCAGGTTGAACGGCATGCCCTGGCGCATGTAGCGCAAGGTGATCAGCACCGCTGTCAGCAACCACCACAACCCCGCGCCCCACAGCACGATGCCGGCCACCAGGCCCAACCCGTGTGCCACCTCGCCGAGGCCGCCAAGGCCATTGGCGGCGAACACTGCAGGGGCATCGCCGCCGAGCACCAGCATGCCCAAAGCACCGGTACCGATCGGGCCTAGCGCCAGCCAACTGGAAGCGGCCATGTTCGCCGGCGGCAGTTTATGCAGGGCCATGCGCAGCATCAGGATGGTGAGGATGCTGAACGCTACCGGCAACGACACCGCCCACATCACATAGCTGGTGATTACCACCAGGAATTGCCGGTGCATATCCACCAGGTGCGGCGCCAGCAGCCCGCCGCTGGCGGCGGCGACTTCAGCAGCCACCACCGGCAGCAACCACACCGCGGTCATCTGGTCGATGCTGTGCTCCTGGCGGGTGAACATCAGGTAGGGAATTGCCACGCCGCATAGCAGCGCCAGGCCCACGTCCAGCCACCAAAGCATTTCAACCCACGGCACCACGGCCTCACCCCAGCGCGCCATGCCGAACACCAGGGCGCCGTTGAGGATGGTGGCCAGCCCCATGGGGATGGTGCCGAAGAACATCGACACGGTGGAGTGCGCGAAAATCCGCCGCGCCTCATCGAAGAACATTACCCAACGGGCGCCGTACAGGACGCAGAACAGGGTAAACAGGCCGATGGTCAGCCACCAAAGGCCCTCGGCCACGCTGTCCAACCCCGGCACCTGGACTTGATGAAAGGCCAGGGCCAGCACGCCGGTACCCATGGTCGCGGCGAACCAGTTGGGGGTGAACTGGCGGATCACTTCGCGGGGGTGGGCCAATTGGCTGAACGGGCGCCAGGAAGGCGCGCGGGTCTGGGTGCATGGCATAAGGTATCTCCTGGCCTTGTGTAAGGTAGAGATATCTTATGCCTGCAAAGAATATCTATATAACGGGTAATTTCTCTATCTGTTATCGATTTTAAAGATATAGCAGCCAGGCCGGCACCTGGCATATGCTTGACCGCTGACAATGACAAGGATCGGTCGATGCTCCGCGCCCTTAAAGGCTACCCCGCTGCGGTTCGCCTGCTGTTGTTCACCACCTTCACCTTGACCATGGCCCGGGCGATCACCCTGCCCTATCTGGTGGTGTACCTGTCAACGCACCTGGGCCTGTCGGTCGGCCAGACCGGCCTGCTGGTCGGCGGCGCGATGCTCCTGGCATCAATGCTCAGCCTCTATGGCGGACACCTGGTCGACACCCTGCGCAGTCATACGCTGATCGTCGCCTGCACCTCGGTGTTCGCCCTGGCCTTCGTCGGCATCGTGGCCAGCACTTCGGCTGCGCTGTTCTTCTGCTTCCTGGTGGTGGCCTACCTGGCCCAGACCGTGGTCGACATTGCCGCCAAGGCCGGGTTCTGCGCCTTGCTGGCAGAGAACCGACGCGGCGAAGTATTCGCCATCAAGTACACCTTCAACAACATCGCCTGGGCCGCGGGGCCGATGCTTGGGGTGCTGCTGATCGAGGCGGACGACCACCTGCCGTTCGTGGTTTCGGCCCTGATCGGCCTCGGCCTGAGCCTGGTCTATTACCGCCTTGGCGAACGCAGCTTGCTGAGCCTGCGCGAGGACCGGCCGGCAGCGGGCTTCGCCCAGGTCGCCCTGGGCATGCTGCGCGACCGGCGCCTGGTGTGCTTCACCCTGGGCGGCGTGCTCAGTGCCGTGGTGTTCGGCCAGTTCACCGCCTACCTTTCGCAGTACCTGGTGGTGACCCTGAACGATCCCGCCGAGGTGGCGCGCCTGGCCGGCTACCTGGTAACCACCAATGCCCTGGGAGTGATCGGCCTGCAATACCTGATCGGCCGACGCATCACCCGTCAGCACCTGATGCCCTGGCTGATGGCTGGCATGGCCATGTTCGCTGCCGGGTTGCTGGGGTTCTCCGTGGCTGCTTCGGCGCCGGCGTGGTGCCTGGCCATGCTGGTGTTCACCCTGGGCGAGATCATCGTGATTCCGGCCGAGTTCATGTTCATCGACCTGATTGCGCCGGAGCATCTGCGCGGGGTTTATTATGGCGCGCAGAACCTCTCCAACCTGGGCGCTGGGCTCGGGCCGATCCTGGTAGGCCTGGCACTGGGGCATGTGGTGCCGGTGACGGTGTTCTATCTGTTGATCGGGTCGGTGATGCTGGCGGCGGTGTTCTACTGGCTGGGAACACGCACCGCCCGCCAGCCTTAGTTGGCAATACCGGCCGATCGCGGGCCCTGCGACGTCCTGCCACTGCGACCATCGTCGGCGCTGACGAACCGCGCCCTGCGTGCCAGACTGATTGATCGGGACCGCGTTTTCTTTTTTGCTCCGGAGTTTGCATGTCGTTGTCCAGCGGGCTGATCGCCGTGGTCGCCCTGGCCTACATGGCCATCATGTTCGCCATCGCCTTCTATGGCGACCGCCGCAGCACGCCGTTGCCGCCGCGCCTGCGCGCCTGGGTGTACAGCCTGTCGCTGGCGGTGTACTGCACCAGTTGGACCTTCTTCGGCGCGGTCGGCCAGGCCGCCGAGCAGCTCTGGGCGTTCCTGCCCATCTACCTGGGGCCGGTGCTGTTGCTGATCTTCGCCCCCTGGGTACTGCAGAAGATGGTGCTGATCAGCAAGCAGCAGAACATCACCTCGATCGCCGACTTCATCGCCGCCCGCTATGGCAAGTCGCAGACCCTGGCGGTGGTGGTGGCACTGATCTGCCTGGTCGGGGTGCTGCCGTACATCGCCCTGCAGCTCAAGGGCATCGTGCTGGGGGTGAACCTGTTGATCGGCGCCAACGCCGATGCCACCGGCAGCCGGGTGCAGGACACCGCGCTGGTGGTATCGCTGGTGCTGGCGCTGTTCGCCATTGTCTTCGGCACCCGTAGCCTGGACGTCACCGAGCACCACCGCGGCATGGTCCTGGCGATTGCCTTCGAATCGCTCGTCAAGCTGCTGGCCTTCCTTGCCGTGGGCGTCTTCGTGGTGTTCAACCTGTATGACGGCTTCGACGACCTGTTCACCCAGGCGCGGCAGTCGGTGCACCTGAGCGACTACTGGGAAGAGACCATCAACTGGCCGTCGATGGTGGTGCAGACCGCCGTGGCGATGATGGCGATCATCTGCCTACCCCGGCAGTTCCACGTCACCGTGGTGGAAAACATCGAGCCCCAGGACATGCGCCTGGCCCGCTGGGTGTTCCCGCTGTACCTGGCCCTGGCCGCGCTGTTCGTGGTGCCCATCGCCCTGGCCGGGCAGATGCTGCTGCCGGGCACGGTGATTTCCGATTCGTTCGTGATCAGCCTGCCGCTGGCCGAGGCCCACCCGAGCCTGGCTCTGCTGGCGTTCATCGGCGGCGCCTCGGCGGCCACCGGCATGGTCATCGTCGAGGCCGTGGCGCTGTCGACCATGGTCTCCAACGACATGCTGCTGCCCTGGCTGCTGCGGCGCAACAACGCCGAGCGGCCGTTCGAGGTGTTCCGCCACTGGATGCTCTCGGTGCGCCGGGTGACCATCGTCGTCATCCTGCTGCTGGCCTACGTCAGCTACCGGCTGCTTGGCTCCACCGCGAGCCTGGCGACCATCGGCCAGATCGCCTTCGCCGCGGTGACCCAGCTGACCCCGGCGATGCTCGGCGCGCTGTACTGGAAGCAGGCCAACCGCCGCGGCGTGTTCGCGGGCCTGGCCGCCGGCATCTTCCTGTGGTTCTACACCCTGGTGCTGCCGATCGCCGCCCACAGCCTGGGCTGGTCGCTGCAGCTGTTCCCGGGGCTGGCCTGGCTGCACGGCAACCCGCTCAACCTGCCGATCACCCCGCTCACCCAGGGCGTGGTGCTGTCGCTGGCGGGCAACTTCACCCTGTTCGCCTGGGTTTCGATCCTGTCCCGCACACGGGTTTCCGAGCACTGGCAGGCTGGGCGCTTCATCGGCCAGCAGACCAGCGCCCGCCCCTCCAGCAAACCCCTGCTGGCGGTGCAGATCGACGACCTGCTCAAGCTCGCCGCGCGCTTCGTCGGCGAGGAGCGCGCCCGGCAAAGCTTCATCCGCTTCGCCTACCGCCAGGGCAAGGGCTTCAACCCCAATCAGAACGCCGATGGTGACTGGATCGAGCACACCGAACGGCTGCTGGCCGGCGTGCTCGGCACCTCCTCGACCCGCGCCGTGGTCAAGGCCGCCATCGAAGGCCGCGACATGCAGCTTGAGGATGTGGTGCGCATCGCCGACGAAGCCAGCGAGGTGCTGCAGTTCAACCGCGCGCTGCTGCAGGGCGCCATCGAGAACATCAATCAGGGTATCAGCGTGGTCGACCAGAACCTGCGCCTGGTGGCCTGGAACCGCCGCTACCTGGAGCTGTTCAACTACCCCGACGGGTTGATCAGCGTCGGCCGGCCGATCGCCGACATCATCCGCTACAACGCCGAGCGCGGTCTGTGCGGGCCGGGCGAGGCCCAGGTGCATGTGGCGCGGCGCCTGCACTGGATGCGCCAGGGCCGGGCCCACTCCTCCGAGCGGCTGTTCCCCAATGGCCGGGTGATCGAGCTGATCGGCAACCCGATGCCTGGCGGCGGCTTCGTCATGAGCTTTACCGACATCACCCCGTTCCGCGAGGCCGAACAGGCCCTGCGCGACTCCAACGAGGGCCTGGAGCAACGCGTCGCCGAGCGCACCCACGAGCTGTCGCAGCTCAACCAGGCGTTGACCGAGGCCAAGAGCCGCGCCGAGGCGGTCAGCCAGTCCAAGACCCGCTTCCTCGCCGCCGTCAGCCACGACCTGATGCAGCCGCTCAACGCTGCCCGGCTGTTCTCCGCCGCTCTGTCGCAGCAAGCCGAGGCCATGAACGACGAGGCCCGGCAACTGGTGCAGCACATGGACAGCTCGCTGCGCTCGGCCGAGGAGCTGATCAGCGACCTGCTCGATATCTCGCGACTGGAGAACGGCAAGGTCACCCCCGACATCAAGCCCTTCGCCCTCAACGAGCTGTTTGACACCCTCGGCGCCGAGTTCAAGGTGCTGGCCGCCGAGAAGGGCCTGGAGTTCCGCCTGCGCGGCAGCCGCCTGCGGGTGGACAGCGACATGAAACTGCTGCGCCGGGTGCTGCAGAACTTCCTCACCAACGCCCTGCGCTACGGCAAGAGCCCGCTGCTGCTGGGTGCGCGGCGACAAAGTGGACGCCTGTGGCTGGAGGTGTGGGACCGTGGCCCGGGCATCGCCGACGACAAGCTGCAGGTGATCTTCCAGGAGTTCAAGCGCCTGGACAGCCACCAGACCCGCGCCGAGAAAGGCCTGGGCCTGGGCCTGGCGATCGCCGACGGCCTGTGCCGGGTGCTCGGGCATCCGCTGGAGGTACGCTCCTGGCCGGGCAAGGGCAGCGTGTTCCGCGTCAGCGTGCCCATCGCCCACAGCCCAGCGCCCGCGACGCCCGCCCCCGTGGAGCAGGCCGGGCAGCCGCTGGCCGGGCTGCAGGTATTGTGCGTGGACAACGAGGACAGCATCCTGATCGGCATGAACAGCCTGCTCAGCCGTTGGGGTTGTCAGGTGTGGACCGCGCGCAACCAGGCCGAATGCGAGGCCCTGCTCGGCAAGGGCCTGCGCCCGCACCTGGCGCTGGTGGACTACCACCTGGATGACGGCGAGACCGGTACCGGGCTGATGGGCTGGCTACGAACACGCCTGGGCGAGCCGGTGCCCGGGGTGGTGATCAGCGCCGACGGGCGCAACGAGACCATCGCCCTGGTGCATGCCGCAGGCCTCGACTACCTGGCCAAGCCGGTCAAGCCGGCAGCCCTGCGCGCCCTGCTCAATCGGCATCTGAGCCTGGTTCAGTAAGCGCCTCATCGTTTAGGGCGCGCTCAATCAACTCAGCCGGCAGGCTCTTGCTGGCCCGGGCGCCGAGCAGCTTGAGCTGCTCGCTGCGGCTGACCAGGTTGCCGCGCCCCTCGCACAGCTTGTTGCGTGCCGCGGCGTAGGCCTTGTCCACCTGGGCAAGGCGTGCGCCGAGCTCGTCCAGGTCCTGAATGAAGAGCACAAACTTGTCGTACAGCCAGCCGGCGCGCTCGGCGATCTCGCGGGCGTTCTGCCCCTGGCGTTCCTGCTTCCACAGGCTGTCGATCACCCGCAGGGTGGCGAGCAAGGTGGTCGGGCTGACGATCACGATCTGTCGGTCAAAGGCCTCCTGGAACAGGTTGGGCTCGGCCTGCAGTGCCGCCGAGAAAGCCGCCTCGATGGGCACGAACAGCAGCACGAAGTCGAGGCTGTGCAAGCCCTCAAGGCGGCTGTAATCCTTGCTGGACAAGCCCTTGACGTGATTGCGCAGCGACTGTACGTGCTGTTTGAGCGCGGCTTCGTCGTTGTTGCCGACGAACTGCTGGTAGGCCGTCAGGCTGACCTTGGCATCCACCACCACCTGCTTGTCGCCCGGCAGCATGATCAGCACATCGGGCTGGAAGCGCTCGCCATCGGCGCTGCGCAGGCTGACCTGGGTCTGGTATTCGCGGCCCTTTTCGAGGCCCGCGTGCTCCAGCACCCGCTCCAGGATCAGTTCGCCCCAGTTGCCCTGGGTCTTCTGGCCCTTGAGCGCCTGGGTAAGGTTGGTGGCCTCGTCGGACAGGCGCAGGTTGAGCTGCTGCAGGCGCTCGAGTTCCTTGCCCAGGGAGAAACGCTCGCGGGCCTCCTGCTGGTAGCTTTCCTCGACGCGCTTCTCGAATGCCTGGATACGCTCCTTGAGCGGGTCGAGCAACTGGCCCAGGTGCTGCTGGCTGGTCTGGGCGAAGCGTTGCTCGCGCTCGTCGAAGATCTTGGTGGCAAGGTCGGCGAACTGCGCGCGCAGGGTGTCGCGGGCTTCCTGCAGGTCTTCGAGGCGTTGCTGGTGGCTCTCCTGCTGTTCACGCAGCTCGGCTTCCAGGCGTGCAGCCTGGGCCTCGAGACGGCGCAGCTCGGCCTCGCGGTTGGCGCGCTCCAGGTGCCAGGCATGGGCGGCATCACGGGCGTTGTCGCGGTCGATCTGCAGCAGCTCCAGTTCCCTGCCCTGGGCGGCCAGCTGGGTCTGCTTGATGGTGTTGGCCTCGCTGAGGTCGCTGATCTCGTCGCGACTGGCCTCCAGCTGGGCCAGCAGGCCGGCCTGGGTCAACTGGGCGGCATTCAGGCGCTCTTCGAGCAAGGCCTGCTCGGCCTTGCGCGCCCCCTGTCCGCGCTGAACCTGCATGACCCAGCCCAGGCAGGGCACGGCGCCCGCCACCAAGCCCAGCAAAATGCTGGTCAGATCCACTGTCATGCCTACCCCGATCGAACATTGACGAATGCTGCGCAGCTTATCAGCCTGGTGACAGGGTTGGGTGGTCAGTACCCAGCAAGAGAGCACCTCAGCCATGCGCCCCCCAACAAATGGTTTTACACAGCTGCTCCGGTTAACTACCGAACCACTGGCGCAACAACCGCCGCGCCTCCTGCGAGCCCTGCCCCGCCGCCAGCTCCAGCCAATAGCGGGACTGCTCCGGCTCCTGGGCCTGGCACAACCGGCCATACTCCAGTTGGGCCCGGCGATCACCGGCGCGGGCCGCCTGGCGCAGCAGTTCATGACCGATGCGCCGGTCGCGGGCATTGCCGCAGTCGCGGCAGAGCATCTGCCCCAGGCGGCTCTGGGCCACCACCACGCCCTGGCGCGCCGGCTGCTTGAGCATGCGCCCGGCCAGGTGCTTGACGCTGGGCTTGTCCCCCAGGCGCGGGCTGTCGAGCAGCCACAGGGCCACTTTCAGGGAAAAACGCTTGGAGGAAGGCAGCGATGGCGAGGCATCAGGACTGGCGAGGTGTTTACCGCGAAGCTTCATGACCTACAGCAAGGGTGATTCGAGAGGCGCGCCACTCTACTCCTTTTTTTGTGGACTGACCTGGGCGACTTTCGGCTGATCGCCATTTTTTTCCACGATTTTTTCTTGACGTTTTCCCAAGGAAAATGCCGATGCCACCACTACCCACCGATTGTCGGACAATGGATGAAACAGCTGGCACGCCCGTCCTAGAGCAAGCGCCCGGGACAATCCACAGAACCTGTGGATAACTCGGTGGACAACCCCTTGAGGTAGCTCGCAAACCCCTGTGAAATGGGGCTTTCAGTCAAACTGACGATTTTTTCACCAGCAAAAATTAGTGTTTTTTTTCATTGACTTAAGCCCCCAGTCAAGTCATTGGCGAGCCGTCCACAGGACGTTGCAAGAGGGTTACAACTGTTCAACTGAGTGTGTACAACCGCACCAACAAATGGCATCGCGGTGCACGGAATCAGTACAGGAGGGTGGTTGGCTGAACATTTCACCCTCTTCACACCAGGCGCGATTGACGACATAATTATCGGCTTACCGCTAGAAAAGCCAAAAACTTGCCAACCCCGAAAAGTTCGTGTAGGGTTGCGCCCCGTTAGTACCCAGCTGAAGTCATTCTGGCCACTCAGTCCCTGCAGCCCAAGTGCTCGGTAACGAGCAAGCACTGCCCCATCGGGACCGGCCCATTCGATGATTCACTCGGCAAACCTTGCCCAGCACGAATCACGTTTCAGATTGATCAGGATCTTCCCCGACGCCCAGAACCCTGGTGTCGGTGTGCTGCCTGCCTTCTGTCGTACCTACCAGTCAGCCCAGCGCCCACTTATTGCATGCGCCCCTCTGGCTGCCCTGTTCCAGTCAGGTTCTGCGTCTCCTTAATAAAGACGTCACTGGAACGTTTCTATTGTGCACGGATCAAACACCGTGTCTTACGCAGGAACATCCAACAATATGAGTAACCATCAACAAATCCAGGTTGCCTTCGGCACCCTTTCCCAGGCCTTCGCCCCATTGAAGTGCCTCATCGTTGCGCCACGCAAGGGCAGCTTTAGCTTCACCCTGGTCGACGAGCATGGCATCGCCTGCCACAGCGAGCGCCTCTATCCGGAGCAGTACAACCGGGCAGAACCGCTGCAAGCGGTGATCGAGCGCACCCGCCAGTCGCTGACCGCATGAATGAATGGCGGGTAATTCACGCCATGAATACGCCATGCAAAACCCAGCCTGAAGGTAATTGGCCTAATCGCCAATGGGCATATGCCCTGCGCCTTCGGGCTGCAATCGATTTAAAAACAGCCTTTTACACCACTGTTATCACACTACACTTCAACTCGAGCGGCATCTGCCGCTTCCGGCGGGCCTGATCACTCACCAGCTGCCAAGCTCCAGCGCCCGTCGGCCCTTTTCAGCAGAGGGCATCATGGGCATCGCTGCGAACGAGTTGAGTCGATATGTGATTCGGCCGACCCTGATCTACCTGGGTCGCCACAGCGACAGCGCCGAAGCTTTGTTACTGGGCGTTGCCGCGAGCCAGTCTGCGCTGGGGGCCGCCCTGCATGACCGACGTGGCCATGGGCTTTACCGGATCGGTGGGAATCGTCACCGTTGCCTGTGGGACGAATACCTTGCCCGCGACCCCGAACTGGCCAGCCTGGTGCGCGGCCTGGCCAGCCAGCACGCCTTCCTCGGCGGCCCGCACCTCGAACTCACCGTCAACCTGCGCTACGCCACCGCCATCGCCTGGATGCTGATCGAAGAGCAAGCCCTGCCCTTGCCGGCGGCCGACGATCTGCTGGGCCTGGCACGGATTTGGCGGCAGACCTTCCAGCCCCAAGGGCGCCTGCGGGACTTCACCCACGCCTGGCACCACTGTATCGAGCCAATGCTCACCCCAGCCTCCTGAGCCAACGCGTCCTACACCCAAAAAAACGGAATTTTGGTCGGATTGTCCTACAAAACCGCTCTATCTCCTGCGTTTCAGCCTATGGCGCAGCGCGGCATTTGTTGGTAGCTTTTCGCCCCGGAGATCCCAAGGAGTTTTCTAATAATGAAAAAAGTTATGCTCAAAACCTCTCTCGGCATTGCCGTTGCCCTCGCTTCCAGCCAATTGTTCGCCAGCGGCTTTGCCCTTAACGAACAGAGCGTCAGCGGCATGGGGACAGGTTTCGCGGGTCGTTCTTCTTCTGCCGAAGATGCCAGCACCGTGTATGGCAACCCGGCGGGCATGTCCCGCCTGAAGCGCGACCAGATGACCGTTGGTGGTGCTGCGGTCATCGCCAAGTCCGATATTTCCGGACGCGGCAGTAACAAAGGGGGGGAAATGGACGGTGACATGGTGCCCGTGGTCGGCGTGCCGATGGGTTACTACGTCAAGTCCATCGATGACCACTGGAGCGTCGGTTTCGGCGTCTACGTACCGTTCGGCCTGGTCACCGACTATGGTAGCGACGATGCCGCGCGCTACTGGGGCAAGAAGAGCCATGTCGAGGTCGTGACCTTCCAGCCGACCGTGAGCTATGCGTTCAACGACAAGGTCTCGATCGGCTTCGGCCCGACCATCAACCGCATCAAAGGCGAACTGGGCTCGAACCTGGCCAGTATCTCGCCGCTGCGTCCGGCCGATGGCGAGGTGAAAATCAAGGGCGACGACACCGCCGTCGGCTACAACATCGGTATTCTGGTACAAGCCACCGACCGCACCCGTGTCGGCCTGACCTACCACTCGATGGTCGACTACAAGCTCGAAGGCAAGACCAAGGTCAGCTACCCGTTGCTCGGCCTGGACGGCAACAAGTTCGATGCCACCCTGAAGATCAAGACCCCCGAGTCGGTGGACTTCTCGGTGACCCACGAACTGGACGACAAGTGGACCCTGTACGCAGGCAGCACCTGGACCCGCTGGAGCCGCCTGGAGAACATCACAGTCAACAATGAAGTACCGGCAGGCCCTGCCGGGCAGTTCGCGACCATCACCGAGGAACAGAATTGGCACGACACCTGGGCTCACGCCATCGGCGCCTCCTACAAGGTGAACAAGGAGTGGGTCCTGCGTACTGGTTTCTCGGTTGACCAGTCGCCGACCAACAACACCAACCGCTCCCCGCGCATCCCGACTGGCGATCGCAAGATCTTCAGCATCGGTGCCGGCTGGAGCCCGACCGACGACATGACCATCGACGTGGCCTACTCGTACCTGTGGGAAGAAGACACCAAGGTCAACAACCAGCCGCATAGCCTGACCGAGGCTGGCCTCAAGGGCAGCTACCAGGCCAAGTACGAAAACAGCGCTCACGGCGTTGGTGCTTCGCTGACCTACCGCTTCTGAGTCACTGTCGCAGCATGAAGAACCGCCCTCGTGGCGGTTTTTTCATGCCTGTGCGCACCACTGCTGGCCCAGGCACTGCTGCAGGTATTCCATGAACACTCGCACCTTGGTCGTCAGTGCAAAGCGGTCAGCCAGGCACAGGTATATATCCATCGGCTCGGTCTGGGCATAGGCCTGCCCGCTGTCGCCGAATTCAAACAGCGGCACCAGCCGGCCGGCATCCAGGTGCGGGCGCACGACGAACTCGGCCAGGCGGGTAATACCACCATCATTCAGCGCCATCTGGGTTAATGCGTCGATATCATCACTGATCAGCACCCGACCGAAGCGGGCCTCGAAGCGCATACCGTCACGCATGAATCCCCAGGGCAGGAATCGGCCATCCACCGGGTAGCGGAACACTAAACAACTGTGATCGTGCAAAGCCTCTGGTGTGGCCGGCAAACCGGCCCTGGCCAGGTAGCCGGGTGCTGCGCAGCAGATGAAAGGAATACGGGCTATATGCCTAGCCAACAAGTGGTCTTCCAGCTGCGGCGTGATGCGCAGGCTCACATCGACGTCTTCGCGGGCGTGATTGACCTTGCGATCAGCCATCACCAACTCTATCGAAAGCAGCGGATAACGGGCGCTAAATGCCGGGATGAGCGGCGCCAGCACGTGCCGTCCGAAGGCCGATGTCGAGGCAATGCACAAGCGCCCCTGAGGCTCGCTGTCCGGCGTGGTGACCGCAAGCTCGGCCTGGGCAAGATCACGCTCGATATGCCGTACGCGCTCGTAGTACAGGCTGCCGGGCGGCGTCAGGGCCATGCTGCGAGTGGTGCGGGTCAGCAAGCGCACCTGCAGATGCGTCTCCAGCCGCGCCAGGTTCTGGCTAACGGCTGCGGGGCTGAGACCCAGATTGCGAGCACCGCCGGCAATGCTACCGGCTTCGACGACCTTGATGAAACTGCGGATGGCGTTGAGCAGGTCCATGGGATGCCTGGCTGATTCGTAAGTTTCTCTTTATAAAGAACTCAGTGAACAGCGTCTACAGCGTCGCGTACAGCCCTTGTTAACCTGCACGCCCATTCATTCGAACAGAGGCCCCCATGAACGAATTGTCCTCGATCCGGAATCGTCGCAAATTGCGCGCAGGCGCCACACCCTATGTGTTCGCGTTCTACATGTCAGCGATCATGGCATTGTTGATGTGCTTCGTGATTACCGCCGCCAATGGCGGGGTCGCTGCCGACTACCTGCACAATGTACTCAAGGCGTACCAGCTGGCGATGCCCGTAGCGTTCTTCTGTGTATTGATGGTGCGACCCGTAGTCATTCGACTGGTTGCGCTGACTGTGCACCCTGAGTAAGCGAGGCGCTTATCTACTAGCTAGACAATGTCACTTCGTAGCTGGGCAAAAATAATTGCAGCTTCACCAGTTGGCTAACCAGCAGGCGCGTATCCGGGCAATTACTGGCTCAGTGAAGCCATCAACATCCTCCAGCCGAAACTGGCCTATATACCAGTTCGGATAGGCCGCTCATGGTCCTCAAGGCTGCGAAGCAATCGCCTTGTCGATCGCCGCCCTGAACGCCGGATCATCAGGCTTGGTCAGGCTGGAAAAGTTGCCGATCACCTTGCCCTTGCGGTCCACCACATACTTGTAGAAGTTCCACTTCGGCGCGCTGCTCTGCCGGGCCAGCTCGACGAACAGCGGGATCGCGTCCTTGCCGCGCACCGGCTGGGCCTTGGTCATGGTGAAGGTCACGCCGTAGTTGGCATAGCAGACCTTGGCGGTCTTGTCGCTGTCGGCGTCTTCCTGCTTGAAGTCGTTGGACGGCACGCCGAGCATTTCCAGGCCCTGTTCGCGGTAGTCCTTATAGGTAGCTTCGAGGCCTTCGAACTGCGGGGCGAAGCCGCAGTAGCTGGCGGTGTTGATCACCACCAGCGGCTTGCCGGCGAAACGCTGGCACAGGTCGATCTGCTCCTTGCCGCGCAGCTCCGGCAGGCTGCCCTGGAGCAACGCCGGACAATCGGCTGCCCAGCTCGAAGTGGCTGCGGCCAGGGCCAGCAAAGGGAGGGTTAGCCAGCGGGCATGCATGATAGCGGTCTCCTGCACATGATTCCTTGATTGTGCAGGGTAGCGCTTAACACAGGCTCATGCCCAACTGCATCAACGCCAGCCCGCCCTTGTGCCAGCCCCACCACACCAGCGCCAGCACCAGTATCGCGGCGATCAGCAGCAAGCCACGCCCGAGCAGGCCGTTCACGCGGCCTGGGCCTGCAGGCGAGCGACCGGGCGCTCGCGCACCGGCCAGTTAAGGGCCGCGGCCAGCAGGCTGAGCAGGATCGAGATCTGCCACACCAGGTCATAGCTGCCGGTCTGGTCATAGACCACCCCACCCAGCCAGCCGCCGAGGAACGCGCCCAGCTGGTGGAACAGGAACACGATACCGCCGAGCATCGACAGGTTGCGCACGCCGAACAGCGTGGCAACGGTGCCGTTGGTCAGCGGCACCGTGGACAGCCACAGCAGGCCCATGGCAATACCGAACAGGTAGGCACTGAACTGGGTCACCGGCGCCCAGAGGAACAGCACGATGACCACGGCACGCAGCAGGTACAAGCCGGTCAGCAGGCGCGGCTTGGACATGCGCCCGCCGAGCCAGCCGGCGGTATAGGTGCCGACGATATTGAACAGGCCGACCAGCGCCAGCACGGTGGTGCCGGTGATCGCCGGCAAGTGCTGGTCGACCAGGTAGGCCGGCAGGTGCACGCCGATGAACACTACCTGGAAGCCGCAGACGAAGAAGCCTAGCGCCAGCAACCAGAAGCCGGAGTGCGAGCAAGCTTCGCGCAGCGCCTGGCCAAGGCTCTGTTCGGCGCCATGGCTAGGCAGCGGGTTATCACGCAACAGGCCTACGAACGGCACGATCAACGCCACCATCAGGCCCAGCACCAGCAAGGCCGCCGACCAACCCAGCCACTGGATAAGGCCCAAGGTGCCGGGAAGCATGGCGAACTGGCCAAAGGAGCCGGCGGCGCTGGCGATACCCATGGCCATGCTGCGCTTTTCCGGCGGCACGGCGCGCCCGACCACCCCAAGGATCACCGAGAACGAGGTGCCGGACAGGCCGATGCCGATCAGCAGGCCGGCGCTCAGCGACAGCGACCATGCCGAGTCGGCCATGCCCATCATCACCAGGCCAGCGGTGTAGAGGATGCCGCCGATCACCACCACCTTGGCCGCGCCCAGGCGGTCGGCCAGGGCGCCGGTAAACGGCTGGGCCAGGCCCCAGATCAGGTTCTGC
Organism: Pseudomonas sp. DrBHI1; assembly: GCF_002205115.1. NCBI lineage: Bacteria > Pseudomonadati > Pseudomonadota > Gammaproteobacteria > Pseudomonadales > Pseudomonadaceae > Pseudomonas > Pseudomonas sp. DrBHI1. Next base: position 24,692 of record NZ_NIBE01000045.1, on the reverse strand, counting down.
AAGGCGATGGCGAAGGCGAACACCTCACGGCCCCAGCCGAACTCGGCGCTCATCGGCGCCAGGAACAGGCCGAAACCATGTCGCACCCCCAGCGACAGCGCCAGGATCAGCGCCGCCCCCAGAAGTACCCAACCGCTGCTCCGCCAAAGGGAAGTCATTGTCGTTGTCTCCAGCCCATCGCAAGGTTTATGCGGGTATATACCCGCTTTCTATCGTAGTCGTTCAGGCAAGCTGCTCCAGCAAGCGCACCAACTCGTCACGCTGGCTTTCGCCCAGCCGTTCCACCAACTGCCTCTGGGCCTGCTGCCAAGCCGGGTAGGCGGCGTCCAGGCACGCCCTGCCCGCTTCGCTCAGCAGCACCACGCGATTGCGCTGGTCGTCGCCGTCGGCAAGACGCACCAGGCCGTCGGCCTCGAGCACCTTGAGATTGCGGCCCAAGGTACTGCGCTCCAGGCCCATGGCCTCGGCCAGGCAGGTGATGCTGGGGCGGTCGAGGCGCTGCACCTGGCGCAGCAGGGAAAACTGGGCGACATTGATGCCGAAGCCGGCAAGGGCCTCGTCGTAATGTCGGCTCACCCCACGGGCGGCGCGACGCAAATGGGTACAGATGCATTCACTGGTCAGCATGGATACGTGTATATACCCGCATTATGGATGTTGCAAGAAATTTCACGGTGTCGGTTTGGGTAGCAGGCGCTGGCGGATCGGCTCGAACTCAGCCGTGGCCTTGCGCGGCAAGGGGTCCGGCGCGGCGTTCTCGATGGCTTGCCAATAGCGCCACGGCATCTTGGCCGAACCCAGCTCGTAATCCATGCCATCCCAACTGCCCTCACGGAAGCTGTAGAAGGCCCAATGCAGTTGCTGGTGGCCAGCAGACTGGCGAGCATCCAGGGGTGCATGGCAGGGGCTCCTGGTGGTTTTGAGGAGCAAACGAGGATAAGCGCAATACGTGGAATTGGTTTCCGAGATCCATGCAGGGCACATCCTGCCCCCTGTGGAAGCGACACAAACCCAAGGGCTGCTAGACTAACAGCGCAAGGGTAACCACCACCGTCAGCTCCAGCAGTTCCAGCAACGCCCCAGCCGTATCCCCTGTGGTTCCCCCCAGCCGACGGCACATCAGCAGACGCAGCCACACGAATATGAGCAACGCCGCCAGCAGCGGCCACAACACCGCCCAGCCTCCCAGCGCCAGGCCGACCAGCGCACAGCCCAGCAACACCCAGCCCGCACCGCGCCGGGGCAGGTGTTCGGCCAAGGCCGCGCCCAGCCCGCCCGCGCGCACGTAGGGCGTGCCGAGAAACAACCCGAGCATCGCCGCCCGCCCCACCACCGGAGCCAACACCAACAGGCCGTCAGCGCCCCGCTCGACCAGCACCCAGAGGGCGCAGAACTTCAGCAGCAATACCAGCACCAGCGTGACCACGGCAATCGGCCCGCTACGCGGGTCCTTCATGATCTGCAAGGTGCGTTCGCGATCACCGAAGCCCCCCAGCCACGCATCGGCGCTGTCGGCCAGGCCGTCCAGGTGCAGCCCGCCGCTGAGCAGCACCCACAGCGCCAGCAACAAGGCCGCGTGCAAGGGCGCCGCAGTGCCTTGCAGCAGATGGCTGGCCAGCCACAGCAACAGGCCAAACAGCAGCCCCACCAGCGGATAGCACAGCAGCGAGCGCCCCATCTCGCGGGGCTCCGGCATGCCCGGCAAGCGGACCGGCAAGCTACTGAGGAACTGCAGGGCGATCCAGAACGGCAGCATCTCAACCCACCTCGCGCATTTGCCCGTCGTGATCCAGCATCAGTCGCACCAGCGCGCCGTGCCCGACCTCGACCTGCAGCAATTGCTCACGCGGCAAGCCACGTGCCCGTGCCAGGAGAAGACGCATCACCCCACCATGGGTGACCAGCAGCACGCGCTTGCCTGCATGCACACGGCGCAAACCCTCGACCGCAGCCAGCACCCGTTCGGCAAAGGCCAGCACCGGTTCGCCGCCCGGCGGGGTGAAGGCATACGGATCATTCCAGAACTGCCCAAGGGCATCGGCGTCGACCTGCATGATCTGCGCGGCGCTTTGCCCTTCCCACTCACCGAAGTGCAGCTCGCGCACACCAGCCTCGCGCAACACCGGCAGGTTCAGGCGCGCGCCCAGCTCATCGGCGAACGCCGCGCAGCGCTGCAGCGGCGAACTGACCAGCACGTCCCAGGGGCCGACGTCGGTGACGGCCTGGCGCATCTGCGCCCAGCCAGTCTCGGTCAAGGCGTCGTCGAGGCTGCCGCGCAAGCCGCCCCCTTTTTCCGTCTCGCCGTGGCGCAGCAGGTCGAGGATCATGCCGGGCGATCCGCCACCGCCGCCTCGGCGAAGGTCGCCATTTGCCCATGCAGCGCGCAGGCCAGGCGGATCAGCGGCACCGCCAGCGCCGCACCGCTGCCCTCGCCCAGGCGCAAGCCCAGGGTCAGCAGCGGCTCGGCTTCCAGGGCCGCCAGCAAGGCCTTGTGCCCCGGCTCGGCGCCCTGGTGGGCGAACAGCAGCCAGGGGCGGCACTGTGGATTGAGGCGTACCGCCACCAGGGCGGCGACACTGCAGATGAAACCATCGACCAGTACCGCCACGCCATGCTGGGCGCACGCCAAGTAGGCGCCGGCCAGCGCGGCGATCTCGAAGCCGCCGACACAGGCCAGCGCCTGCAACGGCTGGTCGGCGCGCAGACCGTGCAGCACCAGGGCGCGCTCGATCACTTCGGCCTTGTGCCGCACGCCGGCGCTGTCCAGGCCGGTGCCCGGGCCGCTCAGCTCACGCGCCGGGCAGCCCAGCAACGTGCTGGCCAGTGCCGCCGCCGCGGTGGTGTTGCCGATGCCCATTTCCCCGCCGATGAACAGCTGGGCGCCGTTGTCGAGTGCGCGCAGGGCGCTGTCGCGTCCGGCCTGCAGCGCCGCAGCCAGTTGCGCATCGCTCATCGCCGGCTGACAGGCGAAATTGGCCGTGCCAGGCCCAAGACTCAGGTGATGGACACCGGGCAGTTGCAGCGTCGGGTCGATGGTACCGAGGTCGACCACCTCAAGGTCTGCGTCCAGCTGGCGCGCCAGCACGCTGATCGCCGCGCCACCGCCGACGAAATTGCGCAGCATCTGTCCGGTCACCGCCTGCGGGTAGGCAGAGATGCCCTCCTCCACCACGCCATGGTCGCCGGCGAAGATCGTGATGGCGATCCGCTCCAGTCTGGGACGCTCGCGCCCTTGCAGGCCGGCCAGGCGTATCGCCAGGCCTTCGAGTTGGCCGAGGGAGCCGGCCGGTTTGGTCAGCTGCTGCTGACGAGCGCGGGCCTGGTCCATGGCGGCGGTGTCGAGGGGTTGGCAGGCGTCACGCCACCACATCTGGGTCATAGGGCAGGTCCTTTGAGCATGAGAGGGAGACCAGCGACAGTCAGCACCACGCGTTGGCAGCGCTCGGCCACGGCCTGGTGCAGCGTGCCCGCCAGGTCGACGTAGCGACGGGTCAGTTCGCCCATGGGCACCACGCCCAGGCCGGTTTCGTTGCTGACCAGGACAAGGGTGCCCGGCAGCTGTTCCAGGCAATCGAGCAGCGCATCGCGCTCCTGCGCCAGGCGCAGGTCATCCTCGAGCATCAGCAGATTGGTCAGCCACAGGGTCAGGCAGTCCACCAGCAGGCAGCGCCCTTCGGCGGCTTCGGCGTACAGCACATCAGCCAGCGCCAGGGGTTCCTCCACCAGCCCCCAATGGGCCGGACGGCGCTCGCGGTGCAGACGCACGCGTTCATTCATCTCGCCATCCAGCGGCTGGCTGGTGGCGATATAGGTCACCGGCAGGCCGCTGGTCTCGGCCAGTTGCTCGGCCAGGCGGCTCTTGCCCGAACGGGCGCCGCCGAGGATCAGGCTGCGCATGTCAGACGACTCCACACAGTTGGCGCAGACGCGCGGTGTCCAGGTGCTGCTCGACCAGGTCGGCCAGGCGCTCGATATCGCGTTCGCGCAGGGCCTCGTAGTCGATGGCCTGCACATCGGCCAGACCCGCCCAGCGCAGCAGCGCGGCGCACGACTGGGTGCCCTCGAACAGGCCATGCAGGTAGGTGGCGAGGATCTGCCCGTCGGCGCTGATGGCCCCGTCGGCGCGGCCATCGGTTAGTAGCACCGCCGGACGCTCCAGCGCCGGACCGTGGGTAACCCCGGCGTGGATCTCGTAACCCGACACCGGAACCTGCTCGAGATCGAGCGTGCCGGCCACGTTGCGCAGCTGCTTCTCGGCCTCCAGCACGGTGCTGTAGGCCAGCAGGCCGAGGCCCGCACTGGAGCCGGCGGGCCCTTCCAGGCCCAGTGGATCATGCACCTGCTCGCCGAGCATCTGCAGGCCACCGCAGATGCCGATGAGCTTGCCGCCGTAGCGCAGGTGCCGGGCGATGGCGGTATCCCAGCCACGCTCGCGCAGTTGCGCCAGGTCGCCGCGCACGCTCTTGGAGCCGGGCAGGATGATCAGGTCGGCGGCTGGGATCGGCTGGCCCGGGCCGATGAACTGCAGGTCCACCTGCGGATGCAGGCGCAGCGGGTCGAAGTCGGTGTGGTTGCTGATTCGCGGCAGCACCGGGACGATCACCTTGAGCACGCGCTCGCCCTTCGCCCCCTGGCGGGTATCGATCCCGTCCTCGGCCTCCAGGTGCAGGTCGGTGATGTAGGGCAACACGCCCAGCACCGGCTTGCCGGTGCGCTGCTCCAGCCAGTCCAGGCCCGGTTGCAGCAAGGCAATGTCGCCACGGAAACGGTTGATGACAAAGCCCTTGACCCGCGCCTGCTCGCTCGCCGACAGCAGTTCCAGGGTGCCGACCAGGTGGGCGAACACGCCGCCGCGGTTGATGTCGGCCACCAGGATCACCGGGCAGTCGACCGCCTCGGCGAAGCCCATGTTGGCGATGTCGCCGGCACGCAGGTTGATCTCCGCCGGGGAGCCGGCGCCTTCGACCATCACCACCGGGTAGGCTTCGCTCAGGCGCTCGTGGGACGCCAGCACCGCCTGCATGGCGATGGCCTTGTAGTCGTGGTAGGCGACGGCGTTCATGCTGGTCACCGCGCGGCCATGGACGATCACCTGGGCGCCGGTGTCGCTGTTGGGCTTGAGCAGCACCGGGTTCATGTCGGTGTGCGGCGCCAGCCGGCAGGCCTGGGCCTGCACCGCCTGGGCGCGGCCGATCTCGCCACCGTCGGCGGTCACGGCGCTGTTGAGCGCCATGTTCTGCGGCTTGAACGGCACCACGGCGATGCCCTGGCGCAGCAGCCAGCGGCACAGGGCGGTCACCAGCGTGCTCTTGCCGGCATCGGAGGTGGTGCCTTGCACCATGAGGGTGGTCATGCCGATTCCTTCTGGTAGTCCGCCAGGGCCTGGGCCAGGCGTTGTTCGTCAGCGGCCGTGGCGGGCAGGCCGAAACGCAGCGCGGGCGGCTGATCGAACAGGCGCACCAGAATGCCGCGGCGGGCGAGAAAGTCATGCAGGTGCGCGGCGCGCTCATCACGCACGTACTGGAACAGGTCGCAGCCGCCACTGGGTGGCAGGCCCGCGCCGTCGAGCAACGAGGCCAGGCGCTGGCTGGCCTGGGCGCAACGGGCAATCTGCGCCAGGTGCGCCGCGTCGTCGGCGAAACAGGCCTGCCCCAGCACTCGGGTCGGGCCGCTGACGGCCCAGGGCCCGAGTGCCTCGGCCAGACGTCGCAGCACATCCGCCTGGGCGACGACGAAGCCCAACCGCACACCGGCCAGGCCGAAGAACTTGCCGAACGAGCGCAACACGATCAGGCCAGGTTGCCCGGCCTGCTCGACCACGCTGTGTTCGGGCGTATTGTCCATGAAGGCTTCGTCCACCAGCAGCCAGCCACCGCGCTCGGCCAGACGCGCATGCCAGGCCAGCAGGCGTTCGCGGGTTACCCGACGGCCGGTGGGATTGTTGGGGTTGACCAGCACCAGGACGTCAAGGCTGTCGAGCACGTCCTCGACCTCGGTCTCGTCCAGTTCGACCAACGTGTGCCCTGCCCGTGCCCAGGCATGCGGATGCTCGGCATAGCACGGCGACAGGACCCCGACCCGCCCGCTCGGGCGCAGGTGCGGCAAGGCCTGGATCGCCGCCTGGGAGCCGGCCACCGCCAGCAACGGCTGCGCGCCATAGTACTTTCGCGCCGCCGTCTCCAGGCCGTCTTCGGTCTCCGGCAGACGGGCCCAGGCCTCCAGCGGAATCGGCGGTATCGGATAGGACCATGGCGCGATACCGCTGGACAGGTCGAGCCACTGCTCCCGTGGAATGGCGTACTGTTTCACCGCCCGCAGCAGGCGGCCACCGTGTTCAAGCATTCAGATAGGCTCCCACGCAGATCAACAGCACCCACAACCACACGCCGCGCTGCACCAGGCTCCAGCCGCGCTCGATGGCCTGGGCGTCGGCCATCGGCCCTTCACCCAGGCGCGGTCGTTCATGCAGCTCGCCGTGATACACCGCCGGGCCGCCCAGCTCCACGCCCAGCGCGCCGGCACCCGCGGCCATCACCGGGCCGGCGTTGGGGCTATCCCACAGCGGCGCCTGGTTGCGCCAGCAGGCCAGGGCCAGGCGGGTCTTGCCCAGCAGCGCATAGGTCAGCGCCACCAGCCTGGCGGGAATATAGTTCAGCCCATCGTCGATGCGCGCCGCGCACCAGCCAAAGCGTTCGAAGCGCTCGTTGCGATAGCCCCACATGGCATCCAGGGTATTGCTCAGGCGGTACAGCACCACCCCCGGCGCACCGGCCACGACAAACCAGAACAGCGCGGCAAACACCGCGTCGCTGCCGTTTTCCAACACCGACTCGGTGGCCGCCCGGGCCACGGCGGGCTCGTCCAGCTCGCGGGTTTCGCGGCTGACCAGGTAACCGACACGCCGCCGCGCCTCGGCCAGGTCCCCCTGGCGCAAGGCCTGGGCCACCGGCAGCACATGCTCGCCCAGGCTGCGCAGGCCCAGGGCGCAGTACAGCGCAAGCACATCCACCAGCCAGCCGATGTACGGCAGCCAGGACAGGATCAGCGCCAGCAGGGTCAGCGGCACCACCGCCAGGAACCACGCGGTGACGCCATGGCTGCGCCAGCCGCACCCACCGGCGTTGAAACGTTGCTCCAGGCGCGATGCGAAGTTGCCGAAGCCCACCAGCGGATGACGCCGGCGCGGCTCGCCCAGCAGCGCATCCAGGGCCACGCCCGCCACGGTCAGCAAGGCCACGCTCATGGACGCTCTCCCCAATGGTTCTCGTACAGCATCTCGCTCAAGGGCCGCTGTTCGGCCCAGTCTTCCAGCACCAGCATCGGCGCCGGATAGAACTCGGTCACCGGCCCCAGGCACAGCACCGCCATGGGCTTGGCGCCCGCGGGCATGCCCAGCAGTTCGGCCAGGGCCTCGGGGTCGAACAGCGATACCCAGCCCATGCCCAACCCTTCGGCGCGTGCCGCCAGCCACAGGTTCTGGATGGCGCAGGCCAGCGAGGCCAAGTCCATCTCGGGCAGGGTGCGGCGGCCGAAGACATGCGCCTCGCGCTTGTCCATCAACGCGGCCACCAGCACTTCGGCGCAGTCGTTGATGCCTTCGACCTTGAGCTTCATGAATTCATCGGAGCGCTCGCCCAGGGCCTCGGCGGTGCGCACCCGCTCCTGCTCCACCAGCGCCTGGATCCGCTCGCGCAAGGCACGCTGGCTGATACGGATGAACCGCCACGGCTGCATCAGGCCCACGCTGGGCGCCTGGTGGGCGGCGGCGAGCAGGCGTCCGAGCAACTCGGGGGCCACCTCGCCCCCGGCAAAATGGCGCATGTCGCGGCGTTCGCCAATGGCCCGGTAGATGGCCTGGCGTTCGGCTTCGCTGTAGGCGTGTCGGCTCATGGTCGCAGCAGCGCCGCCGCCGCGTCGGGGTTGGAGGGGAAGTAGAAGTGCACGTAGGAGGCGGTCAGACGCCCCAGACGATAGACCGCCTCGTTGCCCCGACCGCCGTTGGGGCTCTGGCCGCGGGCGATCGGCGCAAGCTCCGTGCTGGTCAGCGAGTGGTGGTAGGTGTGGCCTCGCAGGGTGCCTTCGGGTAGTTCGACCGCCTGCAGGGCCAGGGCCGCCAGGCGCTTCTGCATGGTCGCCTCGCCCGGCAGCAGGCCCAGCAGCGTGGCGCGCTCGCCCGCCACGTCGGTCAGCGCGTCGAGCAGGTAGAGCATGCCGCCGCACTCGGCCAGCAACGGCTTGCCGGCGGCATGATGGGCGCGGATCGCTTCCAGCATCGGCGCGTTGGCGGCCAGCGCCTGGTGATGCAGTTCGGGGTAGCCGCCGGGCAGGTAGAGACTGTCCACCACGGGTAGCTCGCGGTCATGCACCGGCGAGAAGAATTCCAGGTGCGCACCGAGGCCACGCAGCAAGTCAAGATTGGCGCCATAGGTGAAGGCGAAGGCCTCATCGCGGGCCACACCGATGCGCGCTCCGGCCAGCGACGCAGTCACATTCACAGGCTCAGGCTCGGCAAAACGGACCGGTGGCGGCAGCGCGGCATCGCAACTGGCGCCCAGGGCTTCGGCGGCGGCATCCAGGCGTGCATCCAGGTCGTTCAACTCGCTGGCCTGGACCAGGCCAAGGTGACGGCTGGGCA
>NZ_NIBE01000045.1:0-16042 GCF_002205115.1 Pseudomonas sp. DrBHI1 | reverse complement strand
GCTGCCTTCGAGCAGTTGCGCATGACGCAGGCTGCCGACCCGGTTGGCCAGCACCCCGGCGAACGGCAGGTCGGGCTGGTAGCGCGCCAGGCCTAGAGCCAAGGCACCAAAGGTCTGGGCCATGGCCGTGCCGTCGATCACCGCCAACACCGGCACGCCGAAGTGGCGCGCCAGGTCGGCGCTCGACGGCGTGCCGTCGAACAGGCCCATCACGCCCTCGATCAGGATCAGGTCGGCCTCGCCCGCCGCTTCCCACAACAGGCGGCGACTCTCCTCGGCGCCGATCATCCACAGGTCGAGCTGGTAGACCGGCGCACCGCTGGCGCGCTCGAGGATCATCGGGTCGAGAAAGTCAGGCCCGCACTTGAACACCCGCACCGTGCGCCCGAGGTTGCGGTGCAGGCGGGCCAGGGCGGCAGTGACCGTGGTCTTGCCCTGGCCCGAGGCCGGGGCCGCGATCAGCACGGCGGGACACTGGCGCGACTCACTCACAGTTCGACGCCCTTCTGCGCGCGGATACCGGCCTGGAAGGCGTGCTTGAGCATGCCCATCTCGGTGACGGTGTCGGCCAGTTCGATCAACTCCGGCTTGGCAGCGCGCCCCGTGACGATCACATGCTGCATCGGCGGACGCGCCTGGATATCCGATAGCACCTGGTCGAGGTCCAGGTAGCCGTGCTTGAGGGCAATGTTCAGCTCATCGAGCACGACGAACTGGATAGAGGGGTCCTGCAGCAACTGCCGCGACACCGCCCAGGCGGCCTCGGCAGCGGCGATGTCGCGCTGGCGGTCCTGGGTTTCCCAGGTAAAGCCCTCGCCCATCACGTGATAACGCACCTGCTCGGGAAATCGGCGGAAAAACAGCTCCTCGCCGGTGCTGTTGCGGCCTTTGATGAACTGCACCACGCCGCACTGCATGCCATGGCCAAGGGCGCGGGCAAGCATGCCGAAGGCCGAGCTGCTCTTGCCCTTGCCGTTGCCGGTCAGCACCAGCAGCAGGCCGCATTCATTGGGGGAATTGGCGATGCGCTCGTCGATGATCGCCTTCTTGCGCTGCATGCGCGCCAGGTGACGTTCGTCGCGTTCGATGGATTCGCTCATCAGGGGTCTCCGCAGGCTGTCGCAGCGGCGGCGACAGGTAAAAGGCAGGCAGACGAGGAGCGCGCAGGAGGCATGGCAAGGGCCACATCGCACCGCGCATCACCCTCCGTGATGCCGTTTGGCAGTGACAGGCCGGTCTCCGGGCTCATGAGCGGGCGCAGGCCCTGGCTACGCGCCTTCCCGGACATGGACATCCAGTGGCCTTGCGTAGCCGTCGACTCATCTACCGTTGCGGGGGCAGCGCCGGACTCGCGCCTACTGGCGCCCACCGGCTTCCCAGTTTCACCCTGCCGAACCGCAGCTCGCGGGGCACCTGAAGCACGCCGCGAAGGTTAGAGGGTTGCACCGGGAGCGTCAATCGAGCGAGGGCCGATCTGGCCTGGATCAATGGCCGATTCACCAGCTTGTGCCACACTCAGAGCAGTGATATCACATAGCCATCACCCGGCCGACCCGGATCACAATGACAAGGAGAGCGCAGCATGCAAGGCCTGATGATCAACAACCCGCGCCTGGAGTTCCTGCGCCCGGCCCTCGAGCGCTGGGTCGACTGCATCGACCGCTTCAACCAGTTGCAGGGCGACAACGAGGCGCCCTACTGGCACGGCACAGCCAGCAACGTCGGCCTGCTCGCCGCTGCCGCCTGGCAGGGTGAGTTGGTGGCGCTGGAACGGCACATGAGCAAGAAACAGCGCGACGAGGGCGAGCGCGACGGGCGCTGCGACCTGTCGATCAGCAGCGCCGAGGAGTCGCTGTACCTGCACGCTGGCCAGCGCTGGCCGCGCATCGCTCGCCTCGACCTGACAGCGGCCCTGCAGGAAACCGCCGCCCTGGCCAAGCCGATCGCCTATGGCAGCCAACTCAAGGCTGGGGCACTGTTCGTCACACCGTGGAAGGCCGGCCAGCATGCCAGCCCCGAGGAACTGCAGGACCTGGTGGACGATCTGCAGAAGCACACGGCCTGTGCGCTTGCCTGGTACTTCCCGTATGCCTACCGCAAGCTGCACAACGAACTGGGGCAGTACTATCCCGGAGTGGCGCTTCTGCTCAAACAGGCTTGATGCCAGCCAGGCAATACTGGACCAAGTTCATACCCTGCCCGCGCCGGTAGGTATCAGGGATTCTGCGCCAGATGCCCCGGCGGCAGCACCCGTTTGGCCTGGAGGTAGGCCTTGGCCCAGTAGCTGTTGGACAGGTAGTCCAGGCGCACGGTGCCGCCCGTCGACGGCGCATGCACGAAGCGCCCTTCACCGACGTAGATGCCGGCATGGCTGACCTGCGACCCGCCGCTGGTGGCAAAGAACACCAGATCACCCGACTGCAGCGAATTGATATCCACATTTGGCGCGCGCATGACGATCATCTCGCGAGTCGAGCGTGGCAGACTGATACCCGCCGCATCACGGTAGACATAGCCGATCAGGCCGCTGCAATCGAACCCGGCATCCGGTGTATTGCCACCCCAGCGATACGGTGTGCCCACCAGGCCGATGGCGCGAAACAATACATCGTCGGCCGCAGGCGACGAAGGCGCCTGATTGAACACCATCGGCTGTTTGGGCGTGGGCGCCGGCGCAGGTGCACGGCTGGAGCAGGCCGCAAGCAGGGCCACCAGGGAAAAGAATGCGAAGCGCGCCAACATCGCCATGATGCGAACGTCCTGTCGAAAATCCGACGGCCACGGCCGAAGGTAAAAAGAGTTGAGAATTTAGATTAGACGCTTTCTGTAAATGCGCACGGCGGCGAGCTTTTCAGCTACGCCGCCGTGCGAGGTTACAGCATTTTGATATCAAATCAATTGCGCGAGATCGTGGTCGGCGCCATGGCGAGCGCGCGTTTGGCCTCGATGAAGGTCTTGCTCCAATAGCGATCGCCCAGGCTGTCGATACGCACACCACCGCTGCGGCGGCTGCTGGAGTGGATGAACTGGTTGTCACCCAGGTAGATGCCGGCATGGCTCACGCGGCCACGGCCGTTGGTGCTGAAGAACAGCAGGTCGCCGGGCTTGAGCTTGTTACGGGCGACCTTGGGCGCGTCGACGTTGATCATCTCGCGGGTCGAGCGCGGCAGGTTCATGCCCGCCTCTTCGCGGAACAGGTAGCCGATGAAACCGCTGCAGTCGAAGCCGGACTTCTCGGAGGTGCCGCCAAAGCGGTAGCGGGTGCCGATCAGGGCCATGCCGCGTTCGAGAATGCTGTCGGCCAGCACAGGCAGCTGGTATGGCTTGCCGTTGCTGGAGAAGGCGTCAAGGTCGTCTTCGCTGGCCAGCTCTTCCTCGGTGAATACGGAAGAGGCGGAAGCCTTGGCCTTGACCGATTGCTCGGCGGCCACGCGGTGGTCCTGCGAGGGTGCGACCGGGCCGGTGGAGGCACAGCCGTAAAGAAGGGTGACAAGTGCAAGTGGCACGAGGGGTGCGAAGCGCTTCAGCATGGGCACGACCGTGTCTGTAGTCCTTTAGAAGGGGGAAACTATGCCTTCTATCGGACCCATTTGCAAATTTTATCGAAAAAGATGTGACTTTTCCGTTTTGATGCTCTGGCACCGTGTTCTCAGGGCTACCAGCCGAGGGTTTCCTTGAGGAACGGGATGGTCAGCTTGCGCTGGGCCTGCAGGGAGGCCTGGTCGAGGCGTTCGAGGAGGTCGAACAACGCGCTCATGCTGCGCGTACCGCGGGTGAGGATGAAGTGGCCGACCTCGTCGGTCAGGTGCAGGCCACGGCGCGAGGCACGCAGTTGCAGGGCGCGCAGCTTGTCCTCATCGGACATCCCACGCATCTGGAAGATCAGCGCCAGGGTCAGCCGCGACTTGAGGTCGGCCAGTTTGATCGGCAGTTCCCGTGGCGAACTGGACGCCGCCAGCAGCAGGCGCCGGCCGCTGTCGCGCAGGCGGTTGAACAGGTGAAACATCGCCTCTTCCCAGTCCGCCTTGCCGGCAATCACATGCAGGTCGTCGATGCACACCAGCTCGTACTGTTCGAGGTAGTCGAGCAGTTCGACGCCGCGATCAAGCAGTTGCGCCAGGGGCAGGTAGACAGCGGGTTGGCCCAACTGCTGGAAACGCTGGGTGGCGGCCTGCAACAGGTGGGTGCGGCCCACGCCTTGCTTGCCCCACAGGTAGATGAGGCTTTCGGTCCAGCCGGCGTCGGCTTCGCACAGCCGCTCGACATAGCCCAGTGCCGCGGCATTGGCGCCGGGGTAGTAGTTGATGAAGGTGGCGTCGTCGCGCAGACGCACACCCAGGGGCAACTGGATCGGTTTCATGCTCGCGGGCGGTCGCGGGGACCACAGGGGGCCTTTGATGAACAGTGTGCAAAGTCTATACCCGCAGCGCGGACGGCACAATCGGCGAGGGGAATAGCGCAAGTAAAATCAAGTAGTTGCACTGTTTCACAAGCATCGCGGGGCAAGCCCGCCCCCACGTTATAGCCTCTGCCAGGGTAGCGTGGGAGCGGGCTTGCCCCGCGATTGATCATAGGTCGGGGTCGATCTCCCCGGCATACATGTCCGATTCCTTGTACAGGTCATGCACATGCCGCAGCAGCACCATGATCACCGCCGCCACCGGCAACGCCAGCAACACGCCGGTAAAGCCGAACAGCTCGCCGCCGGCCAGGATCGCGAAGATCACCGCCACCGGGTGCAGGCCGATGCGGTCGCCCACCAGCAGCGGTGTCAGCACCATGCCTTCAAGCGCCTGCCCAACCATGAACACCGCGACGATGCCCAGCATCGGGTAGAGCTCGCCGCCGAACTGGAACAACCCGGCGACCAGCGCCGCACCGATGCCGATGATGAAGCCCATGTACGGCACGATCGCCGCCAACCCCGCGAGCATGCCGATCAGCAGGCCCAGCTCCAGGCCCACCAGCATCAGGCCGGTGGAATAGATGACGCCCAGCGCCAGCATTACCAGCAACTGCCCGCGCACGAACGCCCCCAGCACCTCGTGGCACTCGCCGGCCAGTCCCACTACCTGCGGTTCGCGTTGACGTGGCAGCAGGCTGCGCAGCTTGGCCATCATCAGGTCCCAGTCGCGCAGCAGGTAGAAGCCCACCACCGGGATCAGCACCAGGTTGGCCAGCCAGCCAATCAACGCCAGGCTCGAAGCAGTGGCCTGGGACAGCAGCACCCCGACGATGTCGGTGGTCTGGCCCATGTGCTCGCCGATGGCGGCCTTGATCTTGTCGAATTTCCAGAACCCATCGGCCAGGCCCAGGCGGCTCTGCACCCAGGGCAGCGCCACATGCTGCAGCCAATCGAGCATCTGCGGCGCCAATTCGTACAGGCGTAGCAACTGCTTGGCCAGCATCGGCACCAGCACCAGCAACAGGGCCAGGAATATCAGGGTGAACAGGCTGAACACCACCACCACGCCCCAGGTGCGCGACAAGCCGAACCGTTCCAGGCGGTCGACCAGCGGGTCGGCCAGGTAGGCCAGCAGGATGCCCACCAGGAACGGCGAGAGAATGTTGTGCAGGAAGTACAGCAGCACGGCAATCACAAAAGCCGCGCCCAGCCAGATCCAGCGACGCAGGTCAGTCATTCAGCCACTCCTTACCAGCGAAAACGCAAGCCGTCGAACGGCTTGGCGGCGGTGGCCGGCGGCGTGGCGCCGGCCGGGTCCTGCGTGTTTGGCGCAGGTGTCGCGAGCACGGGCTCGGCAGGCAGTTCCTGGAGCTTGGCCAGACTTAACTGCGCGCGCAGTTGCTCACGATTGCCGCTGACGCGGTAGGTCAGGGTGCCGCCATCGGCCATCTGCAGGCGCGCGCCATAGGGCTCCAGGACTCGGCTGAGCTCGGCGTAGCGTTGCAGGTTCATGCCCTGGACCTGCACCTCTAGCTCGCTGCTGGCGCCGGGACGGGTGACGTAACGCGGCGCCAGGCGGTTGCTCACCGCCAGCAGCACGGCGTCGGCCAGGGCCGCCTGGTCGGCGCCGTCGGCGCTGCCCTGCTCGCGCTGGTCGCCCAGCCACAACTGCCACTTGCCCTGCCACTTGCCGTCGGCTTCATGGGCATGCACCGCCAGCAGCGCATCGGCGCCATAGCGCTCGGAGGCCTCGCGCAGCGGCGCCGGGTCGTTGCCTTCGAGCAGCTTGGCATTGGCCACCAGTTGCTCCTGCAGGTCGGCTAACGGCAGGCGCAACGGCAGGCCGCGGTGCTGGGCGGCCCGGCGCAGGGGTTCGGCGACAGCCTGGCCATCGCCGACCAGGCTACTGCCCTCGACGCTGTCATTCAGCCACCAGCCAAGAATCGACGGCCGGTTGCTGCCCCACAGCGCCAGGCCAGCTTGGCGCAGGGCGCGCTCGGTGCTGCCGGGGTCGAACTCGACCAGCACCGACTCCGGCGGCCCGGCTTCGGTGCCGACCTGGTTGATGATCTGCTGCGGGTCCTTGCGCAGCGCGGCCAATGCCGGGTTCTGCACCGCCTTGGGATCACCGGTCAGGCGCAGCACCAGGGTATCCAGGGCCTTGCCGGTCGCCTGGGCGCGGGCTTCGCTGCCCTGCCCTTCGACAGGCTCGCGCACCTGATACAAGCCAGAGATGGTTTCGGCCTGGGCCACGGTGCCGGCCACAACCAGGCAGGCGCCAGCGAGGAAATTGAGAAGACGCATTGAGGATTCCTGTCCAGATGACCTTGGGGCGACACGCCCTTGCCTGTCGGCTGTGACCGCGCAACCACGGCAAATACTCCGCGTTGCCGGCCCGTTGCGTGGGTCGCCATGCCTATACCTTATACAGACACCGGCGCGCCAACCAGTCACAGGGGGTGAAACACGGTTTTTTGCCCAGATTTCCCGCCTGCCCGTCGGCCTGAGGATGGCCGCCTTGGGGCAACCCTGATAAAATCGCGCGCCTTCGCAGACCAGTGACGTACAGGCAGCCGCCGTTTCTGAAACCGGCCTTGGCCGTCCCGGTCGTTTTTCTGAATCCCTCCCTCCTAAAGGCCTGGATCAATGAGCAAGCAACCCTCCCTGAGCTACAAAGACGCCGGTGTAGACATCGACGCCGGCGAAGCACTGGTCGAACGCATCAAGGGCGTCGCCAAGCGCACCGCACGTCCTGAAGTCATGGGTGGCCTGGGCGGCTTCGGCGCCCTCTGCGAGATCCCGGCCGGCTACAAGCAGCCGGTGCTGGTCTCCGGCACCGACGGCGTCGGCACCAAGCTGCGCCTGGCGCTGAACCTGAACAAGCACGACAGCATCGGCCAGGACCTGGTCGCCATGTGCGTCAACGACCTGGTTGTATGCGGCGCCGAGCCGCTGTTCTTCCTCGACTACTACGCCACCGGCAAGCTCAACGTCGACGTGGCCGCCACCGTGGTCACCGGCATCGGCGCCGGTTGCGAACTGGCCGGCTGCTCGCTGGTCGGTGGTGAAACCGCCGAGATGCCTGGCATGTACGAAGGCGAAGACTACGACCTGGCCGGCTTCTGCGTCGGCGTGGTGGAAAAGTCCGAGATCATCGACGGCTCGAAAGTGGTCACCGGCGACGCCCTGATCGCGCTGCCATCCTCCGGCCCACACTCCAACGGCTACTCGCTGATCCGCAAGATCCTCGAGGTTTCCGGCACCGACATCGACAACACCCAGCTCGACGGCAAGCCGCTGGCCGACCTGCTGATGGCGCCTACCCGCATCTACGTCAAGCCGCTGCTGCAACTGATCAAGCAGACCGGCGCTGTCAAGGCCATGGCCCACATCACCGGTGGCGGCCTGCTGGATAACATCCCGCGCGTACTGCCAAAGGGCGCCCAGGCCGTGGTCGACGTGGCCAGCTGGCAACGTCCGGCGGTGTTCGACTTCCTGCAGGAAAAAGGCAACGTCGACGAGCATGAAATGCACCGCGTGCTGAACTGCGGCGTGGGCATGGTCATCTGCGTGGCTCAGGACCAGGTCGACAATGCCCTCAACGTGCTGCGCGCCGAAGGCGAGCAACCGTGGGTGATTGGCCGTATCGACGTGGCCGCCGAAGGCGCCGCCCAGGTCGAGCTGCAGAACCTCAAGGCACACTGATGCCCTGCAATGTAGTCGTGTTGCTGTCGGGCTCCGGCAGCAACCTGCAGGCACTGATCGACAGCAACAGCGCCAGCGACAGCCCGGCACGCATCCGCGCGGTCATCTCGAACCGTGCCGATGCTTACGGCCTGGAACGTGCCAAGGCCGCCGGCATCGAAACCGCCGTGTTGTCGCACACCGGGTTCGACGGGCGCGAAGCCTTCGACGCGGCGCTGATGGCGCTGATCGACGGCTTCCAGCCCGACCTGGTGGTGCTGGCCGGTTTCATGCGCATCCTCAGTGGCGATTTCGTGCGCCATTACCAGGGCCGCCTGCTGAACATCCACCCGTCACTGTTGCCCAGGTACAAAGGCCTGCACACCCACCAGCGCGCGCTGGAGGCGGGCGACGTCGAGCATGGCTGCAGCGTGCACTTCGTCACCGAGGAACTCGATGGCGGGCCTCTGGTCGTACAGGCTGTGGTGCCCGTGGCAACGGATGACACCGCGCAGACGCTCGCCCAGCGCGTGCACCTGCAGGAACACCAGATCTACCCGCTGGCGGTGCGCTGGTTCGCCGAAGGACGCTTGCGTCTGGGCGGACAGGGTGCATTACTGGATGGCCAGCCGCTGGCGGCCAGCGGTCACTTGATTCGATCCTAGGAGAATTTATGCGTCGCGCCCTGCTCTTGGCTCTCGCCGTGCTCGCCCTGCCCCTCCAGGCAGCTGATCTGAAGCCTTTCGCGGCCAGCTACACCGCCGACTGGAAACAGCTGCCGATGAGCGGCACCGCCGCGCGCAGCCTGGAAAAGAACGCCAACGGCACCTGGAGCCTGAACTTCAAGGCTTCGATGATGATCGCCAGCCTGACGGAGCAAAGCACCCTCAAGTTCGACAACGACACCCTGCTGCCGCAGCAGTATCACTTCGAACGTGGCGGCCTGGGCAAGGCAAAGAAGGTCGACCTGAACTTCGACTGGGCCGGCAAGAAGATCACAGGCAGCGACCGTGGCGATGCCATCAACCTGCCGCTCAACCGCGGCGTGCTGGACAAGTCGTCCTACCAGCTGGCCCTGCAGCATGACGTGGCCGCCGGCAAGAAGAGCATGACCTACCAGGTGGTCGACGGTGACGAGATCGACACCTACGACTTCCGCGTGCTGGGCACCGAGAAAGTGACCACCAAGACTGGCCAGGTCGACGCGATCAAGGTCGAACGCGTGCGCGACCCGAGCCAGAGCAAGCGCATCACCGAGCTGTGGTTCGCCAAGGACTGGGACTACCTGCTGGTGCAGCTGCGACAGGTTGAGACCGACGGCAAGGAGTACGTGATCGTGCTGCAGGATGGCACGGTCGATGGCAAGGCGGTCAAGGGTAACTGATACCGCTGCCTGCAACGCCCGAAGCCCCGCCTTGTGCGGGGTTTCTTTTTTGCCGCACACCGCTCCCACAGGGATGCGTTGCCCTTGATGAAACTTGTTTCATCGCTGTTTTATTTACTTAGCCTGCTAACAAATTCTATAAAGGAGTCCTGCGACACAGTGCCGCAGCCAACCCAAGCAGTGGAGTTTGACGATGACAGTCCAGGTAACCGAACGCGACGAATCGAAAATGTCCCACGAAGGCCAGGCCGCTGGCCTGCGGATCTGGGACGTGCATCAGCAAGGCCAATTGGTCGGCATGTTCCATGACGAGCAACAGGCTCACCAGTACCGCATGGAGCTTGAATACCTCGAGCGCCAACGCCCGGCGCAGTGACCCGGCCCTGCAACGAAAAACCCCGCCAAGGCGGGGTTTTTCGTGCTTACCACATCAGATCGTCTGGGATCTTGTAGGCTGCGTACGGATCGTCCTCGTCCGCTTCCTCGACATGGGTGTTGAGCAGCAGGATACGGTTGGGGTCACGCTCCTGGATCTTCACCGCCGCCTCGCGCGGGATCACTTCGTAGCCGCCACCATGGGCGACGATGGCCAGCGCGCCATTGCTCAGCTTGCTGCGCATCAGGGCGTTGACGGCGATGCGCTTGACCTTCTTGTCATCGACGAAGTTGTAGTAGTCCTCGGTGGTCAGCTTGGGCAGACGGGTCGCCTCGATCAGTTGCTTGATCTGCGCGGCACGGGCCTTCTGCTCGGCCTTCTCCTGGACCTGGCGGTTCAGCTCCTGGTCCTTCTTGGCCTTCTCGGCCATGGCTTCCTTGGCCAGGCGTTTCTGGCTGTCGTCCACCTCCACCTGGCCCTTGTGTTCCAGGCGTTTCTGTTTCTTCTCGGCTTTGTTGGTCTGCGAGACCTGTTTCTGGTTGACCAGGCCGGCTTTGAGCAATTGGTCGCGAAGGGAAAGGCTCATGGGTGTTCTACTCACTTATGCATCGGCTCAGCCGCAGCTGGGCAGGTTCTTTTCCTGACGCTTGGCCTCGCCCCACAGGGCGTCCAGCTCGTCGAGGGTACGATCTTGGATGTTCAGGCCCTGCGCGCGCAATGCCTGTTCGATGAATCGGAAGCGCCGCTCGAACTTGCGGTTGGCACGGCGCAAGGCATTTTCCGGGTCGTGCTTGAGGTGCCGGGCCAGGTTGACGGTGGCGAACAGCAGGTCACCCAGCTCGTCCTCCAGCGCGTCGCTGTCGCCATCGGCCATGGCCTGCAGCACTTCGTCGAGCTCCTCGCGGACCTTGTCCAGCACCGGCAGCGCCTCAGGCCAGTCGAAGCCGACCGTGGCGGCGCGCTTCTGCAGTTTGGCGGCGCGGGACAGCGCGGGCAAGGCCGCGGGCACATCGTCGAGCAGCGACAACTGCTCGGGCTCGCTTTTTTCGGCGCGCTCCTCGGCCTTGATCTCCTCCCAGCGCGACTTGATCTGCGCCTCGCTCAACGCCGGGGTCTCCAGCGGCGCGTACAGCTCGCCGGTGGGGAACACATGGGGGTGGCGACGGATCAGCTTGCGGGTGATCGAATCGACGACGCCGTCGAACTCGAAGCGCCCTTCTTCACGGGCCAGCTGGCTGTAATAGACCACTTGGAACAGCAGATCGCCGAGCTCGCCCTGCAGGTGCTCGAAGTCGCCGCGTTCGATAGTGTCGGCGACTTCGTAGGCTTCCTCGAGGGTGTGCGGGACGATACTGGCGTAGTCCTGCTTGAGGTCCCAGGGGCAGCCATATTGCGGGTCACGCAGGCGGGCCATGAGGTGCAGCAGGTCTTCAAGGGTGTAGGTCATATCAAGTCTGTTCCTAGGCGAGGGCTTCGCCCTCGATCACCGGCAAGCCGGCTCCCACAGGGTACAGCGCGATCCTGTGGGAGCCGGCTTGCCGGCGATGGGCCGCACAGCGGCCCCGTTTCTCAAGGGGTGCGATTACGCCGCGTCTCGATGATGTTGGGCAACTGCGAGATCCGCCCCAGCAGACGTCCGAGGGCATCCAGGCCGGGGATCTCGATGGTCAGTGACATCAGCGCGGTGTTGTCTTCCTTGTTCGAGCGGGTGTTGACCGCCAACACGTTGATCTTCTCGTTGAGCAGCACCTGCGACACGTCGCGCAACAGCCCCGGGCGGTCGTAGGCACGGATGACGATGTCGACCGGGTAGGTCTGCACCGGGATCGGCCCCCAGCTGACCTGGATCATACGCTCCGGCTCCTTGCCCGCCAGCTGCAGCACCGAGGCACAATCCTGGCGGTGGATGCTCACGCCACGGCCCTGGGTGATATAGCCGACAATGGCATCGCCCGGTAGCGGCTGGCAGCACCCGGCCATCTGCGTGAGGAGGTTGCCGACGCCCTGGATCTGGATGTCGCTGCGCTTGCCCGCGCGTATGCCCCGGGCCTGGCGCGGAATCAGCTCGACCGGTTCCAGGCGCTCGGGTTCGAGCAGTTGCTGGGCGGCGTTGACCATGTGCGCCAGGCGCAGGTCGCCGGCGCCAAGGGCGGCGAACATGTCCTCGGCAGTCTTGACGTTGGCCTTTTCCGCCAGGCGTTCGAAGTCCACCTGGGGCAGGCCCAATCGGCTCAGTTCGCGCTCGATCAGGGTCTTGCCGGCGGCCACGTTCTGGTCGCGGGCCTGCAGCTTGAACCAGTGGACGATCTTGGCCCGGGCCCGCGAGGTGGTCACGTAGCCCAGGTTGGAGTTCAGCCAGTCGCGGCTCGGGCTGCCGTGCTTGCTGGTGATGATCTCCACCTGCTCGCCGGTCTGCAGGCTGTAGTTCAACGGCACGATGCGGCCGTTGATCTTGGCGCCCCGGCAGTTGTGGCCGATCTCGGTGTGCACCCGGTAGGCGAAGTCCAGCGGCGTGGCGCCCTTGGGCAGGTCGATGGCGTGACCGTCAGGGGTGAACACGTAGACCCGGTCCGGCTCGATATCGACACGCAGCTGTTCGGCCAGGCCGCCGATGTCGCCCAGTTCCTCGTGCCACTCCAGCACCTGGCGCAGCCAGGAGATCTTCTCTTCGTAGTGGTTGGAGCTGGGCTTGACGTCGGTGCCCTTATAGCGCCAGTGCGCGCACACACCCAGCTCGGCTTCCTCGTGCATGGCGTGGGTGCGGATCTGCACCTCCAGCACCTTGCCCTCGGGGCCAATCACTGCGGTGTGCAGGGAGCGGTAGCCGTTTTCCTTGGGGTTGGCGATGTAGTCGTCGAACTCCTTGGGGATGTGCCGCCACAGGGTGTGCACGATGCCCAGCGCGGTGTAGCAGTCGCGCACTTCCGGCACCAGCACGCGCACTGCGCGCACGTCATAGATCTGGCTGAATTCCAGGCCCTTGCGCTGCATCTTGCGCCAGATCGAATAGATGTGTTTCGCCCGGCCGCTGATGTCGGCGTTGACGCCGGTGGCCAGCAGCTCGTTCTGAAGCTGGTTCATCACGTCGCTGATGAAGCGCTCGCGGTCCAGCCGGCGCTCGTGCAGCAGCTTGGCGATCTGCTTGTACTGGTCGGGCTCGAGGTAGCGGAACGACAGGTCCTCGAGTTCCCACTTGATATGACCGATGCCCAGCCGGTGCGCCAGCGGCGCATAGATGTCGAACACCTCGCGAGCCACGCGCAGGCGCTTCTCGTCGTCGGCGCCCTTGACCGCACGAATGGCACAGGTACGTTCGGCGAGCTTGATCAGCGCCACGCGCACGTCGTCGACCATGGCCACCAGCATCTTGCGCAGGTTTTCGACCTGCGCCTGGGAACCAAGCACCAACGACTGGCGCGGGCTGAGGCTGGCACTGATGGCCGCCATACGCAGCACGCCGTCGATCAGCTTGGACACCACCGGGCCAAAGCGCTGACCGACTTCAGCCAGGGTCACCTTGCCTTCGCGCACCGAGCGGTAGATCACCGCGGCGACCAGCGAATCCTGGTCGAGCTTGAGGTCGGCGAGGATTTCGGCAATCTCCAACCCAGCCTGGAAACTGGAGGTGCCGTCGGCCCAGGAATGCTTGGCTGGATTGCCTTTTTTCTCGACCTCATGGGCGAACTCGCAGGCCTCTTTCAGCCCCGGGCGATCGAGCTGCGAATCGACGCTCACCACATGATCGAGCCATGCTTCGAGATTGATACTGCCGTCGTGGTTGACCGGCTGGTGCACTCTCACCTGTACCATCTTTGTTTTACCTTTCCATACAGCGCACCACGCGGGTGCACTGGCTATCACCTGTGCGCCCCTCACTCCTTGAAGGCCGCACCAAGAGGGCCAGCCCGGCTAGCCCACTTCGAATAACGCCATGGCCTCGACATGCGCCGTCTGAGGAAACATGTCGAGAATCCCGGCCCTTTTTAACCGGTACCCCTGCCCGACCAGCACCTGCGCGTCTCGCGCCAGCGTGGCCGGGTTGCACGATACATAGACCAGCCGCTTCGCTCCGAGCCGGGCGATGCCTTGCACCACCTCGAATGCCCCGTCGCGCGGTGGATCCAAGAGTACCGCAGAAAAGCCCTCGGCGACCCATCCGGCGCCCGCCAAAGGCTGCGATAAATCGGCCTGAAAAAACCGAGCGTTATGCACATTGTTGCCGTCGGCGTTGGCGGCGGCGCGCTCGACCATGGCCTGCACGCCCTCCACCGCCACCACTTCGCGCGCCTGGCGGGCCAGGGGCAGGGCGAAGTTGCCCAAGCCGCAGAACAGGTCCAGGACCCGCTCGTGCGCCTCGGGCGCCAGCCAGGCCAAGGCCTGCTGAATCATCAAGGTGTTGACCTGGGCGTTGACCTGGACGAAGTCACCCGGCCGCCAGGCCAGTTCCATGCCCCAAGGCTCCAGGGCAAAGCCCAGTTGCGCCGCGGCATCCACCGGTGCCGGCTCGCCCTCGCCCTGCAGCCACAGCTGGGCGCCGGCCTCGCGGCAGAACGCCTCGAGCCGCGCCAGGTCTTCACTGGACAAGGGCGCCACATGCCGTACCAGCACCGCCTCGGCGGTGCCGCTGAACAGCTCCACGTGCCCCAGCGCCTGCGGCTTGGCCAGGCTGCGCAGCACGGTCGGCAGGTGGCGCATGATCGACTGCAAGGGTTGTACCAGCACCGCGCATTCGTCGATGCCGACGATGTCCTGGCTGGCCTCGGCGCGGAACCCCACGTCCAGTTGGCGCGCCTTGGTGTCCCAGCGTACCGCGACCCGCGCCCGGCGGCGGTAGCCGAATTCCGGTCCGCTCAGGGGAACAGCCCACTCCTCGGGCTGCACGCCGGCCACCCGTTGCAGCTGCTCGGCAAGCAGGCGCTGCTTGAGCGCCAGCTGCCCTTCATGAGGCAGGTGCTGGAGGTTGCAGCCGCCGCAGCGGGCGTAGTGCCGGCAAGGCGCTTCACGGCGCTCGGGGCTGGCCTGGAACACACGCTCCAGGCGCGCCTCTACCACCTTGCCACGCGCCGCGAGCACCCGCGCCTCGACGTCTTCGCCAGCCAGTGCGCCGCTGACGAACCAGGTACGTCCTTCGATGAAAGCGATGCCGCGACCGTCACCGGCCACGCGCTCGATCGACAGGCGCTGCTTCTTGCCCACGGGTACCTGTGCGGCACGGTTGCCGCCGGCCGGCTGGAAACGCAGGCCGGTATTGTTTTTCTTTCTGGACATCAGGTTGGATCGAACAGGCCGGTGGAGAGGTAACGGTCGCCGCGGTCGCAGATGATGGCGACCATCACCGCGTTCTCGACTTCGCGGGACAGGCGTAGCATCGCCGCCACGGCACCGCCGGAGGATACGCCACAGAAAATGCCCTCTTCGCGGGCCAGGCGACGGGTGGTCTGCTCGGCCTCCTGCTGGGACATGTCGACCACGCGATCGACCCGGGTGGCGTCGAAGATCTTCGGCAGGTACTCGTGGGGCCAGCGGCGAATGCCGGGGATGGCCGAGCCTTCCATCGGCTGCAGGCCGACGACCTGTACCGCCGGGTTCTGCTCCTTGAGGTACTGCGAGCAGCCCATGATGGTGCCGGTGGTGCCCATGGAGCTGATGAAATGGGTGATGGTGCCCTGGGTCTGCTGCCAGATTTCCGGGCCGGTGCTGTTGTAGTGGGCGATCGGATTATCGCCATTGGCGAACTGGTCGAGGACCAGGCCGCGGCCTTCGGCCTGCATCTTCTCGGCGAGGTCGCGCGCGCCCTCCATGCCCTCTTCCTTGGTCACCAGGATCAGCTCGGCGCCATAGGCAGTCATCGCCGCCTTGCGTTCGGCGGTGGAGTTGTCCGGCATGATCAGGATCATCTTGTAGCCCTTGATCGCCGCGGCCATGGCCAAGGCGATGCCGGTGTTGCCGGAGGTGGCTTCGATGAGGGTGTCGCCGGGCTTGATCTGGCCACGCAGCTCGGCGCGGGTGATCATCGACAGCGCCGGGCGGTCCTTGACCGAACCTGCCGGATTGTTGCCTTCGAGCTTGAGCAGCAAGGTGTTGCTGGTGTCCCCGGCGATGCGCTGCAGGCGAACCAGTGGGGTATGGCCGATGCACTCGGCGATGGTTGGGTACTGCAGGGTCATGGGCGTTTTCGCAATCCGGACGGCAG
>NZ_NIBE01000044.1:52741-61530 GCF_002205115.1 Pseudomonas sp. DrBHI1 | reverse complement strand
CCTGCTGCACCATCTCCAGCAGCGGCTGCGGGTACACACCGAGCACGAAGGCGAGGATGGCGATGGCCAGCAGCATCACGCCGCCGGTGCGCTGTTCCCACTTCAGCGGAGCGTCGTGGCGACGCAGGTTCGGCTCGACCAGGTACAGGGTGACCATGACGCGCAGGTAGTAGTACACGCCGATGGCGCTGCCGATCACCAGGGCGCCGACCAGCCACCACAGGTGCGACTCGACGCCGGTGGCGATGATGTAGAACTTGCCGATGAAGCCCGCGGTCAGCGGGATACCGGCCAGCGACAGCATCATCACGGTCAGTACCGCGGTCAGGTACGGACGGCGCCAGAACAGACCGCGGTACTCGTACAGGGCGTCGGCGTCACGGCCGGCATACGGCGAGGACATCAGGGTGATCACGCCGAAGGCGCCCAGGCTGGTGATCACGTAGGTGACCAGGTACACGCCCATGGCTTCCAGGGCCAGGCCCTTGCTGGCGACCAGGG
This sequence comes from Pseudomonas sp. DrBHI1, assembly GCF_002205115.1. Lineage (NCBI taxonomy): Bacteria > Pseudomonadati > Pseudomonadota > Gammaproteobacteria > Pseudomonadales > Pseudomonadaceae > Pseudomonas > Pseudomonas sp. DrBHI1. Next base: position 61,029 of record NZ_NIBE01000044.1, on the reverse strand, counting down.
CGATGACCAGGTAGCCGAAGTGGGCGATGGACGAGTAACCGAGCAGACGCTTGAGGTTGCTCTGGGTCAGCGCCAGCAGGTTGCCAATGATGATCGAGGCAACCGCGATCACCGCCAGCACGGTGCTCAGCACGCCGCTGCTGGCGGCAGGGGAGAGCATGAACAGGCGCACGACCACGGCGAACACCGCGACCTTGCTGGCGGTGGCCAGGAACGCGGCGACCGGCGCCGGGGCGCCTTCGTACACGTCCGGGGTCCACAGGTGGAACGGCACCAGCGACAGCTTGAAGGCCAGACCGACCAGCATCATGCCCAGGCCCAGTTGCGCCAGCAGGCTCGGCATGCTGGTGGCGGCCAGGGCCTTGCCCAGCTGGTCGAAGGTCAAGCTGCCTGCGTCAGCGTACAGCAGCGCCATGCCGAACAGCAGGAAGGCGGAGCCGGCGGCCGACAGCACCATGTACTTGATGCCGGCTTCCAGCGAGCGCTTGTTGAAGAAGGCGTACGCCACCAGGCCGTAGACCGGCACCGACAGCAGCTCAAGGCCAATGAACAGGCCAGCCAGGTGGTTGGCGCTGACCAGCACCAGACCGCCCAGTGCCGACATCAGCAGCAGCAGGTACAGTTCTTCACGGTTGCCCGGGAAGCCCTTGGAGCCTTCGCCCAGGTAGGCGTGGGCGAGGGTGACGCAGGCCAGCGTCGCCACCAGGATGATCGCCATGTACAGGCAGGCGAACTTGTCGATGGTCACAAGCGAGGTGACTGCCAGCGGCGCGACCTTGAGCGCCGGCAGGATCGACAGCAGGGCCAGGTTCAGGCCCACGGTGGACAGCAGGAAGGTCTGCGAGTGGTTGCGCTTCCAGGCGATCGCCAGCATCACCACCACCGTGGTGAGCGTGGTGATCAGCATCGGCGCCAATGCGATGAAGTGTTGAGTGGTGAATTCCATAGCGCTCTTACCGGGCCGAAGCGAGTTGAGTGAAAGCGGAACCGAGCCACTGCTGCACACCGCTCATGGTGGCGGCAGAGGTGTCCAGGAACGGCTGCGGATACACGCCCAGCAGGATCAGCAGGCCCGCCAGGCCCAGCACCATGATCAGCTCGCGACCGTCCATGCCGGCCAGCACGGTGTCGGCCTTGGCCGGACCGAAGTAGGCACGGTGGATCATGATCAGCGAGTACACCGAGCCGAAGACCAGGCCGGTGGTGGCGATCACGGTGATCCATGGGACGTGGGCGAAGCTGCCGATCAGGATCAGGAATTCGCCGACGAAGTTGCCGGTGCCCGGCAGGCCCAGCGATGCGGCGGCGAAGAACAGGCTGATGGCCGGAAGATAAGCGATGCGGTGCCACAGGCCACCCATCTCGCGCATGTCGCGGGTGTGCAGGCGCTCGTACAGCTGGCCGGCCAGGATGAACAGCGCGGCGGCCGACAGGCCGTGGGCCAGCATCTGGATCACCGCGCCCTGCAGGGCCTGCTGGCTGCCGGAGTAGATGCCGATCAGCACGAAGCCCATGTGCGAGACGCTGGAGAACGCCACCAGGCGCTTGATGTCGGTCTGGGCGAAGGCCAGGAAGGCTCCGTAGAAGATGCCGATCAGGCCCAGGGTCATGGCGATCGGCGCGAACTCGGCCGAGGCGTTCGGGAACAGCGGCAGGGCGAAGCGCAGCAGGCCGTAGGCCGCGGTCTTCAGCAGGATGCCCGCCAGGTCCACGGAACCTGCGGTCGGCGCCTGGGCGTGAGCGTCAGGCAGCCAGGAGTGGAACGGCACCACCGGCAGCTTCACCGCGAAGGCGATGAAGAAGCCCAGCATCAGGAGGTACTCGACGCCGGCCGGCAGTTCGGCCTTGAGCAGGTCGCTGTAGTTGAAGGTGATCACGCCAGTGCTGTTGTAGTTGACCAGCACCAGGCCGAGGATCGCCACCAGCATGATCAGGCCGCTGGCCTGGGTGAAGATGAAGAACTTGGTCGCCGCGTAGATGCGGGTCTTCTTGCCGTCGGAGGAGCTGTGACCCCAGAGCGCGATGAGGAAGTACATCGGCACCAGCATCATTTCCCAGAAGAAGAAGAACAGGAACAGGTCCAGGGCCAGGAACACGCCGACCACGCCGCCGAGGATCCACATCAGGTTGAGGTGGAAGAAGCCGACGTGGCGCTGGATCTCTTTCCACGAGCACAGCACCGACAGCACGCCGAGCAGGCCGGTGAGCAGGATCATCAGCAGCGACAGGCCGTCGAGGGCCAGGTGGATGCTGATGCCGAAGCGCTTGATCCACTCGACCTTGTATTCGAGGGCCCAGGCGGGCTCCGCGCCAGGGGCGGGAGCCAGGGTGTAGTTGCCGTTCGCCCACAGCCACAGGCCGATGCCAAGCAGCAGGGACATGGTCAGCAGCGCGATCCAGCGCGGCAGGGTGGCGCCGAAGCGCTCACCCAACCAGCACAGGAAGCCGCCGATGAAGGGGATCAGGATCAGCCAAGGCAAAATCATGACGGGTTGGTTTCCTTTGGCAAAGTCGCAAGATTCATAGTCATACCGCGGCCACTACCACGGCACCGAGCACCAGCACGGCACCCACGGCGATCGAGGCGGTGTACCAGCGCAGCTGGCCGGTCTCGGTCTTGCTCATGGCGACGTGACCGCCGCGAGCCAGGCGAGGAATGAGGCCGATGCTGCGGTCAACCGGGTCCTTGCGCAGGATGTGGCTGATCAGCAGGTAAGGTTTGACGAAGAGCTTGTCGTAGATCCAGTCGAAGCCCCAGGCGGCGAACCACCAGGCCGACAGGACGCGACCGATACCGCTGTTGGCAACTGCGGTGACGAAGCGGCGCTTGCCCAGGAACAGCAGGGCCGAGAGCAGGATACCGGCGATGGCGATGGCGCCCGAGGCGATCTCCAGCGAGTGCTTGGCTTCGCCACCGGCGTGGCCTGCGCTTTCAGGCAGCACGCCTGCCAGCGGCGGGTGGATCCAGGCGCCGATGAAGGTCGACAGCACGATCAGCACGCCCAGCGGCAGCCAGTGGCTGATGCCGTGGCCGGCGTGGGCTTCGGTCTTGGCTTCGCCGTGGAAGGCGATGAAGATCAGACGGAAAGTGTACAGCGAGGTCATGAACGCACCGACCAGGCCGGCGTACAGCAGGCCGCTGTTGCCGCTGGCGAAGGCTTCCCAGAGGATCTCGTCCTTGGAGTAGAAGCCCACGGTCAGGATCGGCAGGGCGGCCAGGGCGGCGCCACCGACCACGAAGCTGGCGTAGGCCAGCGGCAGTTTCTTCCACAGGCCGCCCATCTTGAAGATGTTCTGCTCGTGGTGGCAGGCGACGATCACCGCACCGGAGGCAAGGAACAGCAGGGCCTTGAAGAAGGCGTGGGTCATCAGGTGGAAGATCGCCGCGTCCCAGGCGCCGACGCCCAGGGCCAGGAACATGTAGCCGATCTGGCTCATGGTCGAGTAGGCCAGGATACGCTTGATATCGGTCTGTACCAGGGCGGCGAAGCCGGCCAGGACCAGGGTCACGCCACCCACGACGCCGACCAGGTGCAGGACGTCCGGCGCCAGCAGGAACAGGCCGTTGGTACGGGCGATCAGGTACACACCCGCAGTCACCATGGTGGCCGCGTGGATCAGTGCCGAAACAGGAGTCGGGCCGGCCATCGCGTCGGCCAGCCAGGTCTGCAGCGGCAGCTGGGCCGATTTACCGACCGCGCCACCCAGCAGCATCAGGGTGGCCAGGACCATCCAGGTGTCACCAGCCTGGAACTTCTGCGGTGCCAGCACCAGCAGTTCCTGCACGTTCAGGGTACCCAGCTGGACGAACAGGATGAACAGGCCGATGGCCATGAACACGTCGCCGATGCGGGTGACGATGAACGCCTTGAGCGCCGCGTTACCGTTGTTGCGGTTGCTGTAGTAGAAACCGATCAACAGGTACGAGCACAGGCCCACGCCTTCCCAGCCGAAGTAGATGAACAGCAGGTTGTCGCCCAGCACCAGGAACAGCATGCTGGCGATGAACAGGTTGGTGTACGAGAAGAAGCGCGAATAGCCGGCTTCGCCACGCATGTACCAGGAAGCGAACAGGTGGATCAGGAAGCCCACGCCGGTGACCACGCCCAGCATGGTGACCGACAGGCCATCCACATACAGGGTGAAGTTCGGCGCGAAGCCGTCCACCGACATCCACTGCCACAGCAGCTGGCTGTACGCGCCGCCTTCAGGCGGGGCGACGTTGAACTGCCAGATCACATAGGCGGCGGTGGCCGCCGACAGACCGACCGAGCCGACGCCGATCAGCGCCGACAGGTTCTCGGACCAGCGGCCGCGCGAGAACGACAGCAGCAGGAAGCCGATCAGGGGGAATACGAACGTCAGGAAGATAAGGTTCATCCGCGCATCTCACTGGCAGCATCGATGTCGAGAGTGTGGAAGCGGCGATACAGCTGCAGCAGGATCGCCAGGCCAATGCTGGCCTCGGCGGCTGCCAGGCTGATCACCAGAATGAACATCACCTGGCCGTCGGGCTGGACCCAACGGGCACCGGCGACGATGAACGCCAGTGCGGAGGCGTTCATCATGACTTCCAGGCTCATGAGCACGAAGAGGATGTTGCGGCGGACCATCAGGCCAACCAGACCTAAGCAGAACAGGATGCCGGCGACCGCCAGACCATGCTCGAGAGGGATAGCACCCATGATTTACTCCTTCGCCTCGTTGCGGCCCAGGTGGAAGGCGGTGACGGCTGCCGCGAGCAGCAGCATCGAGGCCAGTTCGACCACCAGCAGGTAAGGGCCGAACAGGCTGATGCCGACTTCCTTGGCGCTGACGGTGGTTCCGCTGATGGCGGCGCCCGACGGGGTGACGAACAGCACGTACAGCAGCTCCAGCAGCAGCAGGGCGGCGAGGATCACCGGCCCCGCCCAGATGCCGGGCTTGAGCCAGCCGCGCTCCTGGGCGACCGAAGCCGGTCCGAGGTTGAGCATCATCACCACGAACACGAACAGCACCATGATGGCGCCAGCGTAGGCGATCACTTCCAGGGCGCCGGCGAATGGCGCACCGAGGGAGAAGAAGATCATCGCCACGGAGATCAGCGAAATGATCAGGTAGAGCAGGGCGTGCACCGGGTTGGTGCCGGTCACCACGCGCAGCGTGGAGACGACGGCGACACCGGATGCGAAGTAGAAAGCGAATTCCATCTTTCTGTCCTTATGGGAGCAAGCTCTTCACGTTGATCGGCTCGGCTTCGTTCTGCGCAGAGCCTTTCGGCTTGCCAGCGATCGCCATGCCCGCAACACGGTAGAAGTTGTAGTCAGGGTTCTTGCCGGGGCCGGAGATCAGCAGATCTTCTTTCTCGTACACCAGGTCCTGACGCTTGAACTCGGCCATTTCGAAATCCGGAGTCAGCTGGATCGCGGTGGTCGGGCACGCCTCTTCGCACAGGCCGCAGAAGATGCAGCGCGAGAAGTTGATGCGGAAGAACTCGGGGTACCAACGGCCGTCCTCGGTCTCGGCCTTCTGCAGCGAGATACAGCCGACCGGGCAGGCCACCGCGCAGAGGTTGCACGCCACGCAGCGCTCCTCGCCGTCGGGGTCGCGGGTGAGGACGATGCGGCCACGGTAGCGCGGCGGCAGGTACACGGGTTCTTCGGGGTACTGCAGGGTGTCGCGCTTGCGGAACCCGTGGGAGAACACCATGGCCAGGCTGCGCAGCTGTGTGCCGGTGCCCTTAACGATGTCGCCGATATACTTGAACATGGGTCAAATCCTCACTGGGCCGCGACGGCTGGCGTGTTGTAGAGCACGATCGCAGCGGTCACCAGCAAATTGATCAGGGTCAGCGGCAGGCAGAACTTCCAGCTGAAGTCCATCACCTGGTCATAGCGTGGGCGCGGGATCGAGGCGCGCAGCAGGATGAACAGCATGATGAAGAACGCGGTCTTCAGGGCGAACCACAGGAACGGTACTTGCGGCAGGATACCGAACGGACCGTGCCAGCCACCGAAGAACAGGGTTACCAGCAGCGCCGAGATCAGGATGATGCCGATGTACTCACCCACGAAGAACATGCCCCATTTCATGCCGGCATATTCGATGTGGTAGCCGTCGGCCAGTTCCTGTTCCGCTTCCGGCTGGTCGAACGGGTGACGGTGAGTCACGGCGACGCCAGCGATGAAGAAGGTGCAGAAGCCGAAGAACTGCGGAATGATGAACCACAGGTTCTGGGCTTGATAATCAACGATGTCGCGCATGTTGAACGAGCCCACCTGCACCACCACGCCCATCAGCGCCAGGCCCAGGAACACTTCGTACGACACGGTCTGTGCCGAAGCCCGCAGGCTGCCCAGAAGGGCGTACTTGTTGTTCGACGACCAGCCGGCGAACAGCACGGCGTAGACCGACAGACCGGCCATGGCGAAGAAGAACAGCAAGCCGATGTTCAGGTCGGCCACGCCCCAGCCCGGGGTGATCGGGATGATCGAGAAGCCGATCAGCAGGGCGCTCATGGCCACGACCGGCGCCAGGGTGAAGATCATCTTGTCGACGAAGGGCGGGTTCCAGTCTTCCTTGAAGAACATCTTCAGCATGTCGGCGGCGATCTGGAACATGCCGAACGGGCCGACACGGTTCGGACCGTAGCGGTCCTGCCACCAGCCCAGCAAGCGTCGTTCGACGAAGCTGAGCAGCGCGCCGCAGACCACCACGGCCAGCAGCACCACGATGGCCTTGACGACCTGAATGATCACATCGATCACTTCGGGGGTGAACCAGCTCATTGTGCTGCCTCCTGCAGGCCTTCGACGGCTGCACCGAAGATGGCGGGCGGAATGCCGGCCAGGCCTTTGGGCAACGCAACCAGGCCAGCGCCCAGTTCTTCATTGATACGCAGCGGCAGACGCAGCGACACGCCGGCCACGTTCAGGCTCAGCAGCGCGCCGTCGTTGACGCCCAGGCGGTCGGCCTCGGACTTGGCCAGGGCGACGTAGGCGGCCGGGATGCGTTCCTGCACCGGGGCGGCGCGCGAGGAGGACTCTTCGCTGCCGAACAGGTGGAAGAACGGTACGGCGGTCCAGGTACCGCGGGCCGGGTTGAACGCGCCCGGAATGGCGGTGAACCAGTTCAGGCGGTCGCCCTGCGACTCGATCAGGCGCACGCCCGGGTCACCGGCACGCAGGTGGCCACCCACTTCGTCCTGGAACTTGTTCCAGGCTTGCGGCGAGTTCCAGCCCGGCGACCAGGCGAACGGCACTTGCTGGCGCGGCTCGGCCGAGCCCGAGTAGCCTTCCATGGAAAAGGCGAACGCGGTGTCCTTGTCCTGTGGGGTACGCGGCTCGTGCACGCTGATGTTGGCGCGCATGGCGGTGCGGCCCGAGTAGCGCAGCGGCTCACGGGCCAGCTTCATGCCCTTGATGCGGAATGCGGCGCTTGGTGCGGCGTTGACGATGCCGGCCAGTTGCGGGGCGGCTTCGGCGCAGGCGCTGGTGACGTGGTCCAGCTGGGTCCAGTCCACCGGCTTGTTGAGCAGGGTGGCACGCAGGGCGTGCATCCAGCGCCAGCCTTCGTGAATCTGGATGCTGCTGTCCAGGTACTGCGGGTCGAACACCTGGAAGAAGCGCTGGGCACGGCCTTCCTGGCTGACCAGGGTGCCGTCGCCTTCGGCGAAAGAGGCGGCCGGCAGCACCAGGTGGGCGCGGTCGAGGGTCGGGGTCTTGGAGTGGTCGGCAACGATCACTACCTTGGCGGCGGCCAGGGCGGCGTCGACCTTGGCGGCCGGTACGCGGGCGTACAGGTCGTTTTCCAGCACGACGATGGCGTCGGCCTTGCCGCTGATGACCGCGTCCAGGGCGGCGTCGACGGACTCGCCGCCCATCATCGCCATGCCGAGGCTGTTGGCCTCAGGCACGACCAGGCTCAGCGAACCGTTCTTCTCGCGCAGCTTGAGGGCCTTGGCGATGTTGGCGGCGGCTTCGATCAGCGCTGGATCCGCCAGGGAGGTGCCGGCGACCACCAGAGGGCGGTTGGCGGCGACCAGGGCGTCGGCGATGCGCTGGGCCAGGGCCTTGGCTTCCTCGTCCAGGCCGGCGACGGCAGGCGCGCTCGGGTCGATGGCGTGGGCCACGGCGAAACCGATGCGGGCGAGGTCAGCGGGAGCGGCGTGTACACACTCTTCGGCGACGTCGTCCAGCTTGGTTTCAGCCAAGGATGCGATGAACAGCGGGTACAGCGCGTGCTGGCCGATGTTCTTCACCGCGGCGTCCAGCCAAGGCTGTACGCGCATGGCGTCGGCCATGGCCTCG
>NZ_NIBE01000044.1:1325-52700 GCF_002205115.1 Pseudomonas sp. DrBHI1 | reverse complement strand
CAGGTCTTCGCCGAGCACGAACACGGCGTCGTGGTCTTCGATGTCGCGCAGGGTCGGGACCGGCAGCGGGCTGTCATTCAGCACGTTCAGCGCCAGTCTCACGCGGGCCAGTTCGCCAGCTTCCATGCCCGAGTAGAAGTACTCGGCGCCGACCAGCTCACGCAGGCCGTAGTTGCTCTCGAGGCTGGCGCGTGGCGAGCCGATGCCGACGATGGTGCGGCCGCGCAGCAGGTCGGCGGCCTTGTCCAGGGCGGCGTCCAGGCTCAGCTTGCTGCCATCGGCGAGGAACGGCTGGCGTGGACGGTCCTTGCGGTTGACGTAGCCATAACCGAAGCGGCCACGGTCGCACAGGAAGTACTGGTTCACCGAGCCGTTGAAGCGGTTCTCGATGCGGCGCAGTTCGCCGTAGCGCTCGCCGGGGCTGATGTTGCAGCCGCTGGAGCAGCCATGGCAGATGCTCGGGGCGAACTGCATGTCCCACTTGCGGTTGTAGCGCTCGGAGTGGGTCTTGTCGGTGAACACACCGGTCGGGCAGACCTCGGTGAGGTTGCCGGAGAACTCGCTTTCCAGCACGCCGTCTTCGACGCGACCGAAATACACGTTGTCGTGGGCGCCATACACACCCAGGTCGGTGCCGCCAGCGTAGTCCTTGTAGTAGCGCACGCAGCGGTAGCAGGCGATGCAGCGGTTCATCTCATGAGCGATGAACGGGCCGAGGTCCTGGTTCTGGTGGGTACGCTTGGTGAAACGGTAGCGGCGCTCGTTGTGGCCGGTCATTACCGTCATGTCCTGCAGGTGGCAGTGACCGCCTTCCTCGCACACCGGGCAGTCGTGCGGGTGGTTGGTCATCAGCCATTCGACGACGCTGGCGCGAAACGCCTTGGACTCTTCATCGTCGATGGAAATCCAGGTGCCGTCGGAGGCAGGGGTCATGCAGGACATGACGATACGACCACGGGTGTCGTTCTCGTCGGTGTACTGCTTGACCGCGCACTGCCGGCAGGCGCCGACGCTACCGAGCGCCGGGTGCCAGCAGAAATAGGGGATGTCGAGGCCGAGCGACAGACAGGCCTGTAACAGGTTGTCCGCACCGTTGACTTCGAGCGCTTTGCCGTCTACGTGGATAGTGGCCATTGTTCAAAGTTCTTCGTTGGCCCGCGTGGGCGGGCGTGGCTAATGGAAATCGGTGAGCTCGCGGCCAGCCACGAATCGTTCGGGCCGGCCGGCGAGCTGGCGGATGGCACGGACCATCCGCTGTTCATCTTGTTATGCGCCGACCACGATCGGCTTCGCCAGGTTCGGGCGCAGGGCTTCGCTACCAGCACTGGCTGGGGCTACACCGGCCTCGAATTCCGAGCGGAAATATTTGATGGCACTGCCCAATGGCTCGACGGCACCTGGTGCGTGAGCACAGAAGGTGCGGCCTGGGCCGAGGAAGTTGACCAGACCCAGCAGGGTCTCGATGTCTTCGGCGCGGCCCTGGCCTTTCTCCAGGGCGCGCAGCATCTTCACGCTCCACGGCAGGCCGTCGCGGCACGGCGTGCACCAGCCGCAGGATTCGCGGGCGAAGAACTCTTCCATGTTGCGCAGCAGCGAGACCATGTTGATGCTGTCGTCGACCGCCATGGCCAGGCCCGTACCCATGCGGGTACCGACCTTGGCGATACCACCGGCATACATTTGTGCATCGAGGTGCTCGGGCAGCAGGAAGCCGGTACCGGCGCCGCCTGGCTGCCAGCACTTGAGCTTGAAGCCGTCGCGCATGCCGCCGGCGTAGTCTTCGAACAGCTCGCGGGCGGTGACGCCGAACGGCAGTTCCCACAGGCCGGGGTTCTTCACCTTGCCGGAGAAGCCCATCAGCTTGGTGCCGTGGTCCTCGCTGCCTTCACGGGCCAGCGACTTGTACCAGTCGTTGCCATTGGCGACGATGGCCGGCACGTTGCACAGGGTCTCGACGTTGTTGACGCAAGTCGGCTTGCCCCACACGCCGACCGCGGCAGGGAAGGGCGGCTTGGAGCGTGGGTTGGCGCGGCGGCCTTCCAGCGAGTTGATCAGCGCGGTTTCTTCACCGCAGATATAGCGGCCGGCGCCGGTGTGCACGAACAGCTCGAAGTCGAAGCCCGAACCGAGGATGTTCTTGCCCAAAAGGCCTGCGGCCTTGGCTTCGTCAATGGCGCGGTTGAGGTTCTTTGCCGCAGTGGTGTATTCGCCACGCAGGAAGATGTAGCCGCGGTAGGCTTTCAGCGCACGGGCGCTGATCAGCATGCCCTCGACCAGCAGATGGGGCTGTTGCTCCATCAGCATGCGGTCTTTCCAGGTGTTGGGCTCCATTTCATCCGCGTTGCACAGCAGGTAGCGGATGTTCATGGATTCATCTTTGGGCATCAGGCCCCACTTCACGCCAGTGGGGAAGCCCGCGCCGCCACGGCCCTTGAGGCCGGAGTCCTTGACACTCTGCACGATGTCGTCGGCGGACATGTCGGCCAGCGCCTTGCGCGCGGCGGCGTAGCCGTTCTTGGACTCGTACTCGGCAAGCCAGACCGGCTCGCCGTCGTCACGCAGGCGCCAGGTCAGCGGGTGGGTTTCGGCGGTACGCGCAATGCGGTTGGCCGGGCCGAAGGAAGTGATGGTCATACGTAACCCTCCAGCAGCTTGGAGACGCCGGCAGGCTGCACGTCGCCAAAGGTGTCGTCGTCGATCATCAGCGCCGGGGCCTTGTCGCAGTTGCCCAGGCAGCATACCGGCAGCAGGGTGAAACGGCCGTCTGCAGTGGTCTGGCCGAGGCCGATGCCCAGCTCGCTCTGGATCTGGCTGACCACCGATTCATGGCCGCCGATGTAGCAGACCATGCTGTCGCACACGCGGATGATGTGGCGACCGACTGGCTGGCGGAAGATCTGGCTGTAGAAGGTGGCCACGCCCTCGACGTCGCTGGCGGGGATGCCCAGCACTTCGCCAATGGCGTAGATGGCGCCGTCTGGCACCCAGCCGCGCTCTTTCTGGACGATCTTCAGGGCCTCGATGGACGCCGCGCGCGGGTCCTCGTAGTGGTGCATCTCGTGCTCGATGGCCGAGCGCTCGGTTTCGCTCAGGGCGAAACGGTCGGTTTGGATAAGCGTGCTGTTCATGCTTAGCGGTCCACGTCAGCCATAACGAAGTCGATACTGCCCAGGTACGCGATCAGGTCCGCGACCATGCTGCCTTTGATCACCGAAGGGATCTGCTGCAGGTGCGGGTAGCTCGGGGTACGGATCCGGGTGCGGTAGCTCATGGTGCCGCCGTCGCTCGTCAGGTAATAACTGTTGATGCCCTTGGTCGCCTCGATCATCTGGAACGACTCGTTGGCCGGCATGACCGGGCCCCACGAGACTTGCAAGAAGTGGGTGATCAGGGTCTCGATGTGCTGCAGGGTGCGCTCTTTCGGCGGCGGCGTGGTCAGCGGATGGTCCGCCTTGTACGGGCCTTCCGGCATGTTGCGCAGGCACTGGTCGATGATGCGGATACTCTGGCGCATCTCCTCGACGCGGACCATGCAGCGATCGTAGGCATCGCCGTTGTGGGCCAGCGGCACTTCGAACTCGAAGTTCTCGTAGCCGGAGTAGGGGCGTGCTTTACGCAGGTCGAAGTCGCAACCGGTGGAGCGCAGGCCGGCACCGGTGGTGCCCCAGGCCAGGGCTTCCTTGGTGTTGTAGGCGGCGACGCCAATAGTACGGCCTTTGAGGATGCTGTTCTGCAGGGCCGCCTTGGTGTACTCATCGAGGCGCTTGGGCAGCCATTCGACGAAGTCCTTGACCAGCTTGTCCCAGCCGCGCGGCAGGTCGTGGGCGACACCACCGATGCGGTACCAGGCCGGGTGCAGGCGGAAACCGGTGATCGCCTCGATCACGGTGTAGGCGCGCTGGCGGTCGGTGAAGGTGAAGAACACCGGGGTCATGGCGCCGACGTCCTGGATGTAGGTACCCAGGAACAGCAGGTGGCTGGTGATACGGAAGAATTCGGCGAGCATGATGCGAATCACGTCGACTTTCTGCGGCACCTTGATGCCGGCCAGCTTTTCCACCGCCAGTACGTACGGCAGGTTGTTCATCACCCCGCCGAGGTAGTCGATACGGTCGGTGTAGGGAATGAAGCTATGCCATGATTGACGCTCGGCCATCTTCTCGGCGCCACGGTGGTGGTAGCCGATGTCCGGGACGCAGTCGACGATCTCTTCGCCGTCCAGTTGCAGGACGATGCGGAAGGCACCGTGGGCCGAAGGGTGGTTCGGGCCGAGGTTGAGGAACATGTAGTCCTCGTTGGCACCGTGACGCTTCATGCCCCAGGCTTCGGGGTTGAAGCGCGCCGATTCCTCTTCAAGCTGCTGCTTGGCCAGGGTCAGGCTGTAGGGGTCGAACTCGGTGGCGCGGGCCGGGTAGTCCTTACGCAGCGGGTGGCCTTCCCAGGTCGGCGGCATCATGATGCGGCTCAGGTGCGGGTGGCCGGCAAAATCGATGCCGAACATGTCCCAGACTTCGCGCTCGTACCAGTTGGCGTTCGGCCAGATGCCGGTCACGGTCGGCAGGTTCAGGTCGCCCTCGCTGAGCGACACCTTGATCATCACGTCGCTGTTACGCTCGACCGACAGCAGGTGGTAGAACACGCTGAAATCGGCGGCGGGCAGGCCACGGCGCTGGGTGCGCAGGCGCTCGTCGACGCCGTGCAGGTCGTACAGCATGCTGTACGGCTTGGCGACGCCGCGCAGGAAGCTGAGCACTTCCTTGAGCTGGGCACGTTTTACCCACAGTACCGGCATGCCGGTGCGGGTTTCCTGGGCGACGAACGCGTCGGCGCCAAAACGGTTGTGCAGTTCGACGACCACATCCTGGTCGTCAGCCTTGTAGGGCGGAATATAAATAGCGTTGTCCGCTGTCATGGTCTCGGTCGCTTTGGGTCAGCGTTAAGAATGAAGCCAGGCCGCCGGCTCCTTCGGGAGCGGGCGGCAGGTCGCTGGATCAGACTTCGTCGGGGCTGCGCAGGTTGGTTACCGCAATGCGCTGTTCGCGACGCAAGTCTTTCTGGGCGGGCATCTCGGCACGGTAGATGCCTTGATCACCAACCACCCAGGAAAGCGGGCGTCGTTCTTGGCCGATCGACTCCTGCAGCAGCATCAAGCCTTGCAGGAATGCCTCGGGGCGCGGCGGGCAGCCAGGCACATAGACGTCCACGGGGAGGAACTTGTCGACCCCCTGAACGACCGAGTAGATGTCGTACATGCCGCCGGAGTTGGCGCACGAACCCATGGAGATGACCCACTTGGGCTCGAGCATCTGCTCGTACAGGCGCTGGATGATCGGCGCCATTTTGACGAAGCAGGTACCGGCGATGACCATGAAGTCGGCCTGGCGCGGCGAGGCCCGGATGACTTCGGCGCCGAAGCGGGCGATGTCGTGGGGTGCCGTGAAGGCCGTGGTCATTTCCACGTAGCAGCAGGAAAGGCCGAAGTTATACGGCCAGAGGGAGTTCTTGCGACCCCAGTTGACCGCGCCACGCAGCACATCTTCGAGTTTCCCCATGTAGATGTTCTTGTGGACCTGGTCTTCCAGCAGTTGATCGGTGACGGTTTCCCGCTCACCGACCGGATACTGCTCGTTGGGTGCGTCCGGATCGATTCTGGTGAGATTGTATTGCATGCCAAAGCCTCATTGTTTCAGCTTCGCTTGCCGCTTGCGGCGACCTTCGGGAGCCCAATCGAGCGCCCCGACGCGCCATAGGTAGACAAGACCTGCCAACAGAATTGCTATGAAAATGAGAGCTTCGACGAATCCGGTCCAGCCGCTTTCGCGGACGGACACAGACCATGCATACAGGAAGAGGGCTTCGATATCGAAGATCACGAACAGCATCGCGACCAGATAGAATTTGGCGGACAGGCGCAGGCGGGCGCTGCCGACGGGCAGCATGCCGGATTCGAAGGGTTCGTTCTTGGCGCGACCCCAGGCCTTGCTACCGAGCAGGCTGGACAGGCCGAGCATGAAGGCACACAGGCCGACGACACCCAGGAGGAAGATGGCAAAGCCCCAGTTGTGGGCGATGAGTCCTGCCGAATCGGACATGCTAGAAATCCTTATACAGAGACCCAGCTCTGCAGTCTGAAATAAAGTAGAGCGGCGACGTGGTGTCGCAGACGCAGTGACCAAATGTCGCAGCTGAATCAATCGCGCTGATTTTATGGGTAAACCCAGTGCAAGTAAAATTTCCGTTGCAAATTTATTCGTAGGTTTAAGAACAAAAATCTTTCGTAACTGGCTGAAACCCTTGAGTTTCGGGCATTGGGCGCGGATTTGTTAATTATGTTTCTTGCCCCGCGTAATGACGGGCTAGTTGCGTAATGATAATTAATATCATTTGATCTGGCCTGTAATGTTTTTGCTGTTCTGGCCCTTGCAAAGTTCATCTGCCGAGCGCCCCTCTTGCAAATGCGAAAAACTCTCGTTCTAGCAGCTTCCGGCGCTGCGCGTACCGCTCTGGATCAATACTTTGTCGCTTGCGTCGCGGCTGACCGACGCGGCGATCAGCCACTGGCCGAGCCAGTAGAAGAGGATGATCAGGTACTCGGCGGCGGCGAACGGGCTGACGAAGCGGTCGATGCCGATCAGGCCGTCGGAGAACACGAAGGCGCAGGCGCCCAGCGCGGCCAGGCCACCACAGGCCAGGGCGCGCCAGAGCATGGCGCCGATGGTCAGGGCGTAGAGTACCACCGGGATCAGCAGTGGACCCAGGCCATGGCCGGCGAGCAGGCCGAACAGCGAACCGCCGATCAGCACGGCGAAGGCCAGGGCCGGGTAGGCCGGGCGCCATGTGAGGCTGCAATAGCCGCGCAGGTAGGCCAGGTGGGCGCAAAGAAACGCCGCGAGGCCGAACACGAACAGGTCACGGGGAATGGCCAGGAGTATGTCGCCAAGCACTGAGAAGGCCAGGCCGACGATGATCCAGCGACGATAGGGTGTGACGGGGGTGGTGCTCAGCCAGGCAATCAGGGCGAGCACCGGAATGGGTTTGACCAGCAGGCCGAGCAGGGCGTTGTCGCTGGTCAGCGCATATAGATAGACGGCGGCGGCTGCGACGGCGAGGGTGAGCAGGTGGCCAGGGCGGGGCATGGGCAGTCCTTGCTGTGGGGTAGCCACAAGCTTAGACCTGATCCTGGGTTTTGCTGGTAATGCGGTCCCTGTAGGAGCTGCCTTGTGTCGCGAAAGGGGCGCGGAGCGGCCCCAGGGTTTCAGCGTTGACGCAAAGATCGCCGGGGCCGCTTTGCGGCCCTTTCGCGACACAAGGCCGCTCCTACAGGGGGGCGTTTGGCCTGAAAACAATGAAGAAGGCCCGGAATCCTCGCGAATCCCGGGCCTTGCTCAACAGCTCACTGCACTCAGTGGAACTGCTCTTCCTCGGTCGAACCGGTCAGTGCGGTCACCGACGAGGCGCCACCCTGGATCACGGTGGTCATGTCGTCGAAGTAGCCGGTACCGACTTCCTGCTGGTGCGCCACGAAGGTGTAGCCTTTGCTCGCGTCGGCGAATTCCTGCTCCTGCAGCTTCACGTAGGCGGTCATGTCGTTGCGGGCGTAGTCGTGCGCCAGGTTGAACATGCCGTGCCACATGTTGTGGATGCCGGCCAGGGTGATGAACTGGTGCTTGTAGCCCATGGCCGACAGCTCGCGCTGGAACTTGGCGATGGTGGCGTCGTCCAGATTCTTCTTCCAGTTGAAGGAAGGCGAGCAGTTGTACGACAGGATCTGGCCTGGGTATTCCTTCTTGATCGCCTCGGCGAAGCGACGGGCTTCTTCCAGGTCCGGCTTGGCGGTTTCACACCAGATCAGGTCGGCGTACGGGGCGTAGGCCAGGCCGCGGGCGATGGCCTGGTCGAGGCCGGCGCGCACCTTGTAGAAGCCTTCACGGGTACGCTCGCCGATCACGAACGGCTGGTCGTACGGGTCGCAGTCGCTGGTCAGCAGGTCGGCGGCGTTGGCGTCGGTACGGGCCAGGATGATGGTCGGCACACCCGAGACGTCGGCGGCCAGACGCGCTGCAACCAGCTTCTGCACGGCTTCCTGGGTCGGCACCAGGACCTTGCCGCCCATGTGGCCGCATTTTTTCACCGAGGCCAGCTGGTCTTCGAAGTGCACGCCGGCGGCGCCCGCTTCAATCATGTTCTTCATCAGCTCGTAGGCGTTCAGCACGCCGCCGAAACCGGCTTCGGCGTCAGCCACGATCGGTGCGAAGTAGTCGATGTAGCCATCGTCGCCCGGGTTCTTGCCGGCTTTCCACTGGATCTGGTCGGCGCGGCGGAAGGCGTTGTTGATGCGCTTGACTACGGTTGGTACCGAGTCGACCGGGTACAGCGACTGGTCGGGGTACATCGACTCGGCCGAGTTGTTGTCGGCGGCAACTTGCCAGCCGGACAGGTAGATGGCCTGGATGCCAGCTTTTACCTGCTGCACTGCCTGGCCACCGGTCAGGGCGCCCATGCAGTTGACGAAATCTTTTTCTGGGCGGAAGGATGGGTGGGCACCTTCGGTGACCAGCTTCCACAGTTTTTCTGCGCCTTGGCGAGCAAAGGTGTGCTCTGGCTGCAGCGAGCCACGCAGGCGAACGACATCAGCGGCGGTGTAGGTACGGGTCACGCCTTTCCAGCGCGGGTTTTCGGCCCAGTCTTTCTCGAGGGCTGCAATTTGCTGTTCGCGTGTCAGTGCCATGGAAATAAACCTCGTCGCATCGATCTTGAGTGTAATTGTGCTGATGCTCGGATACGCGGATCAGAAGCCAGGCGGCTGTCCTGTCCGGGGGCGTGCGGCGGCGAACGCAGAAGGCTCGAAGGGGGAAGGGGTGTGCGGCCAGGCGAAGGTGTGCCCTGCAGGTCGGCTCGTGGTTGCCTTGCTGCGGTGCGACGCGATTGCCAGAACTGCGGTGATGCGCTTCCGTCCCTCGGGACAACTTCTTCGTTGCAGTCGCAATCCCGTCGAACCGCCTTGTGGGCCGTATGGACACGAGGTGCCTCCACGGTGGGAGGAGCGCACCTCGAAGACCCTTGCCAGGGCCTCTGATTAGCGGGAGCGAGGCCATCATGCCCTTGGCGAAAAGAGCCTGTCAAATGTTTTGTAGTGCTTTTTTCTGCTTACTACATCTTTGGTCTAATGCGACTTGGCGGTCAGTTTCAAGGCCTTTGGTCGAGGCCTTGAATTGCCTGGGTTCAGTCGAGAAGGTCGACTTTGACGCGCAGAGTCATGTTTTCACCGCGCTGAGTGCTGTAACTGAGGCTTGAAGCGCTGCGTTCGGATTGGCTCTGCTGGTTGAACCCGGCCAGGGTGATCCACTCGCCGAGCTTGCCGGTGACGGTCGTGTCGGTGCTTTGAACTTTCACTACATCGGCACGTTCCTGGCTCATTCGATCATTATTGGTGCTGATTTGCAGACGAACCGTGTCGCCGCTCAGGCGTGGCGTGACGTAGAAGCCTTGGGTGACATTGCGGTATTCGGTGTTGCTCTGGAGGCGCCCGTAACCATCGGTGGCGGTGCTGGTGACGGGAATGCTCTGGCCCACCTGGATCAGTGCCGGCTGCCCGTCGCTGGCCTGCACCTGCTGCACGCCGCCTTCGCGATTGGCTGTGCCGTAGCGGATCACGCGGGCGTTGCCGTGGTTGTCCTGGAAGTTGCTGTCGTTGTTGTCGACGCTGATCAGCAGGCGCTTGGGCGCGGTGTCGAGCTGTTGCAGCAGGGCGCGCAGATCGTCGATGCGTTCCTGGCTGGCGTTGACGATCAGCTTGTCCTCGAAGGTGCTGACGCTGCCGTCCTTGCCCAGGAACGACTGGGCGGCGGGCAGCAGTTCGGCGCTGCTGCGGTGTTGCAGGGGGATGACCTCGGTGGCGGCCTGGGCGGTGAGGCTGGCGGCCAGCAGCAGGGAGGCGAGCAGGGGGCGTAGCGGCATGTCCATGATCTCCGCGGGTGGAATGGACATGATGGCAAATTTGCGTGCAACTTGCCGTGCGGATTGGCGGTGGCTGCTGTCAGACAAAATCCGTAACATCGCGCCCTCGATTTTCAGGCTCATTACTCAAGTCTCCACAGCGTGGGAGCTTGAGGTTGTCTACAGGACCTCCATGAAACCCGCCCGACTACGCGCCGACCTGCTCGCCGGCCTCACCACTTCGTTCGCCTTGGTGCCGGAGTGCATCGCCTTTGCCCTGGTGGCACACCTCAACCCGCTCATGGGGCTGTATGGTGCCTTCATTATCTGTACCCTGACCGCCTTGTTCGGCGGTCGTCCCGGCATGATCTCCGGCGCCGCCGGCTCCATGGCGGTGGTGATCGTCGCCCTGGTGGTGCAGCACGGCGCCCAGTATCTGCTGGCCACGGTGCTGCTCGGCGGTGTGGTGATGATCCTGTTCGGCGCGCTGCGCCTGGGCAAGCTGGTGCGACTGGTGCCTTACCCGGTGATGCTCGGCTTCGTCAACGGCCTGGCCATCGTCATCGCCCTGGCCCAGCTGGAGCACTTCAAGGACGGCGAGCACTGGCTTGGCGGGACGCCGCTGTACCTGATGATCGGCTTGGTGGCGCTGACCATGCTGGTGGTCTACGTCCTGCCAAAGCTGACTCGTGCGGTGCCACCGGCGTTGGTCGCGATCCTCGGTGTCGGTCTGCTGGTCTATCTGCTCGGCCTGCCGACCCGTACCCTCGGCGACATGGCGCACATCGCCGGCGGCCTGCCGATCCTGGCCCTGCCGCAGGTGCCATGGAACCTGGAAACCCTCAAGATCATTGCTCCCTATGCAGTGCTGATGGCCATGGTCGGCCTGCTGGAAACCCTGCTGACCCTCAACCTCACCGACGAGATCACCGAGAGCCGCGGCTATCCGGACCGCGAGTGTGTGGCGCTGGGCGCGGCCAACATGGTCTCGGGCCTGTGCGGTGGCATGGGCGGCTGCGCGATGATCGGCCAGACCGTGATCAACCTCAGTTCCAATGGCCGTGGGCGCCTGTCGGGCGTGGTGGCCGGGGTGATGATCCTGCTGTTCATCCTGTTCCTGTCGCCGCTGATCGAGCGCATTCCGCTGGCGGCGCTGGTCGGGGTGATGTTCGTGGTGGCCCAGCAGACCTTCGCCTGGGCCTCCCTGCGGGTGCTGCACAAGGTGCCGGTAAGTGATGTGCTGGCGATTATCGCCGTGACCGTGGTCACGGTGTTCACTGACCTGGCCACGGCGGTACTGTTCGGCATCGTCATCGCCGCGATCAACTTCGCCTGGCAGCATGCGCGGGAGTTGTATGCCGACAGTCATGTGGACGGCGAGGGCAGCAAGCATTACCAGGTCCATGGCACGCTGTTCTTCGCCTCGACCACGCCGTTTCTCAACCAGTTCGATCCGGCCAATGATCCGGCCAGGGTCACCCTGGACTGCCAGCACCTGAGCTTTGTCGATTATTCTGCGGTGGCGGCGCTGAAGACCTTGCGCGAGCGGTATGCCAAGGCAGGCAAGCAGTTGCGGGTGGTGCACTTGTCGGAGCGTTGCAGGAAGCTGCTCAGGCGTGCGGGGGAGCAGCACTGAGTGTGTGCTGGCGAGCAGGATTGTTGTAGAGGGTCTTGGGCCTGGGCACTGCGCGTCCAAGCAGAGGTCGCGTTAAGCTGATTCGCAAAGTTTTTGATTTTTTTGAAAAAACCGCTTTACAGACGCACGATCGATGACTAATATGCGCCCCACACGACAGGCACATAGCTCAGTTGGTTAGAGCACCACCTTGACATGGTGGGGGTCGTTGGTTCGAGTCCAATTGTGCCTACCAAACCTGAAGAGGGCGATCCGTAAGGATCGCCCTCTTTGCTTTGTGCCGTTCCACCGTTGCCGACATACGCTGCAACCTTCCACCTTCGCCTCATCCCTGCGGCCGAGCTGTCCGCTCATGTTAGAATCCGCCCCTTCGAATCTGGAGGTACAGGCGTGCGCAAACTGGCGGTGGTAATGGCGGTGTTGGCCCTGGCGGGCTGTAACAACGAGGTCGAAGGCGTACACAAGCAGGTGGCCGAACACCTGAACAACCCCAAGACGGCCAAGTTCGCCAACGTGCGCTTCGACACCCAGGGCTCTATCTGCGGCCAGGTGCGTGGCAAGGACGACGCCGGGCAGTACGAAGCGTATCGCAGCTACGTGGCGATCAAGCATGATGGGCAATACGAAATCCTCATCGACGAGACCGGCAACAACCTGCGCATTCGTGAAGTCTGCGGGGGCGCCGACCTGCAGCGTCGCGCCGAGGCCCTGGCCGACCAGCCGGCGCCGGAGGGCTGGGACGTGGAGGTGATCCAGGGGCCGAACATGGGCGCCCTGACCGACATGACCGCGCGCCTGATCGAGAAGGGCATTCCGTCCTGGGTCGAATACCGCGAGGGCAAGCCGGTGGTGCTGATGGGGCCGTTCCCGGCCAAGGCCGATGCCGATGCGCGCAAGGCCGAAGTGATGGCCAAGCTGGGCACTGACTCGATCGTCATCCAGCACGGCGTCCAACGCTGATTGTCGACCGTGGCTTGGGGGCATTGCCCAGGTTGCGGTGCGGACCGCTTCAACGGCTAGCGATCAGTGCTGATGTCCTCGAACACGCTGATCAGATGCTGCGGTTGCCCATCTGCTCGGCGTTCCAGCGAGGTGCGCGCCCGCACCCAGATATAGTGCCCGTCCTTGTGGCGCACGCGTTTCTGCACCTCGTAACGGTCGATCTCGCCGGCCAGCATGCGCCTCAGTAGCGCCAGGTTGTCCGGCAGGTCGTCGGGGTGGGTGATCTGCTGGAAGGTCGTGCCGTACAGTTCGTCTTCACTGTACCCCAGCAGCTCGCAAAAACTGCCGTTGACCCGCTGCCAGCTGCCATCTGGGTCGATGTAGGCCAGCGCGCCCCAGGCCAGTTCGAAGATGGTGCGAAAACGCGCTTCGCTATGGCGCAGCTCCTCTTCGGCCACCTTGCGCTCGGTGTTGTCCATGCTGATGCCGACCATTTTCACCGGGCGCCCGACACTGTCGCGCAATACCGTGGCGCGTGAGGCGATCCAGCGCTGGCCGCCGTCGGGGCGGGTGATGCGAAAATCGCATTCGCAGCCGGTGCCGTCGGCCACCGCCTGGGCATACATGCCCTGCATGTGCTGGGCGTCATCGACATGGATGTGTTCCCAGAAGTCCTCGTTACGACGCAACGGCCAGCCATACACCGCCTCGACGTTGGGCGAGTAGGTCACTTCGTCGGTGACCAGGTTCCATTCCCAGGTGACGATGCGCGCGCCCTCCTGGGCCAGCTTCATGCGCGTCTCGCTTTCCATGATCTCGGCGGTGTAGCGGCGGCGCACGTCGGTCATCGGCAGCTCGACCACCGCGGCCTGCTGCACGCTGTGCAGGGCCTCCTCGCCGTAGCGCAGCCAGATCCAGTTGACCTTGAGCAGGTCGGCCAGGCGGCGCAGGTTGTCGTAGTCGATCTCGCCGCCGCGGGTCCACTTGTGCACCGCGGTGCGCGAGATTCCCAGCGCCGTGCCCACAGCCTGCAGGGTTAGCTTGTGGTGTTCGAGCAGTTCCTTGAGGCGAAAGGCGAAGCTGTTTTCGGTCATGGGCGCTGGATCCTTGGGCGGGCACGAAGGGGGCAGTATACCCGAGCTGTCAACTTGAGGTTGACGGGGTGGTTGCCGGGCATGTCGGGGCCGGTTAACGTGGCGCCTGACTCACTCAGGACAGGGAAGCACCGCAATGAGCCGATCACTGGAACTCAACCGCGCCAGCTGGGACGAGCGCGCGCCCCTGCACGCCGCCTCCGGGGACTACGAAGTCGAGCGCTTCGTCGCCGAGCCCGGGCATCTGTCCGAGGTGGTGCGTTTCGACCTGCCGCGTCTGGGCGATATCCACGGCCTGCGCGCCGTGCACCTGCAATGCCATATCGGTACCGACACCCTGTCGCTGGCGCGCCTGGGCGCCGAGGTCTGCGGCCTGGACTTCTCCGCGGCCTCCCTGGCTCAGGCGCGCCAACTGGCCGAGCGCTGTGGTGCGGGCATCGGGTATGTCGAATCGGACGTCTATCAGGCCGCGCAGGTACTGGCTGCTGAGGCATTCGACCTGGTCTACACCGGCATCGGCGCGCTGTGCTGGCTGCCGTGCATCGAGCGCTGGGCGCAGACCGTGGCGGCTTTGCTCAAGCCGGGCGGGCGGCTGTTCCTGCGCGACGGCCACCCGATGCTGATGGCCGTGAACGAGGACCATCAGGACCGCCTGCAACTGGAGTATCCGTACTTCGAGCGCGAGGCGCCGACGGTGTGGCACAGCGACGAGACCTACGTCGAGACCGACCAGGCCCTGACCCAGACCGAAACTCATGAGTGGAACCATGGCTTGGGCGAGGTGATCACCGCGTTGCTGAACAATGGCCTGCGCATTACCGGCCTGGAAGAGCATCAGAGCCTCCCCTGGGAGGCGCTGCCGGGGCAGATGACGCTGGGCGATGACGGCGAGTGGCGCCTGAACGAGGCGCCGTGGCGGTTGCCGCTGAGCTATACGCTGCAGGCGGTGAAGGGGTAGGCGCGCGGACCTATGGCATGCGTCACCACCCCTTAGGCGCGTGCATGAATCCGGATCAGGACAGGAATCCACCGTCGACATTGAGCGCGGTGCCGGTGGTATAGCTGGAGGCATCACTGGCCAGGTACAGCACCGCGCCTGCCATCTCGCTCGGGTCGGCCACGCGCTTGAGCGGGATCTGCTGCAGCGCGGCGTTGCGGATGCTGTCGTTCTTCACCAGCGCCGAGGCGAACTTGGTGTCGGTCAGCCCCGGCAGCAGGGCGTTGCAGCGGATGCCGAACTGCGCGCACTCCTTGGCGAAGACCTTGGTCATGTTGATCACCGCCGCCTTGGTCACCGAGTAGATGCCCTGGAACAATCCGGGCGAGACGCCATTGATCGAGGCCACGTTGATAATGCTGCCGCCGCCGTGCTCGCGCATCAGCTTGCCGGCTTCCACCGACATGAAGAAGTAACCGCGGATATTGACGTCGACGGTCTTCTGGAACGCCCCCAGGTCGGTGTCCAGGACGTTGCAGAACTGCGGGTTGGTGGCGGCGTTGTTGACCAGGATGTCGAGGCGGCCGAACTGTTCGCGGATGGCGGCGAACACCTGCTGGATCTGCTCCATCTCGCCAATGTGACAGGCCATCGCGGTGGCCTTGCCGCCGGCGGCGACGATCGCCTCGGCCACCTGCTGACAGCCGTCGAGCTTGCGGCTGGAAACGATCACATGGGCACCTTGCTGGGCCAGCAGGTGGGCGATGGCTTCGCCGATGCCGCGGCTGGCGCCGGAAACGAAGGCGATCTTGCCGTCGAGGTCGAACAGGTGGGTCTTGGACATGCGCATATTCCTTGTTGTCTGCCGAAGTTACAGGCTGGATTTGCCGATCAGTTGCAGGCTCATCTGCTCCAGCAGCCGGTTCATGTGGATGAACTGGGCGAAGCGCTTGTCCTGGGTCTGGCCGTGGAAGAAGCGGTAGTAGATCTGCTGGACGATGCCGGCCAGGCGGAACAGGCCGTAGCAATAATAGAAGTCGAAGTTGTCGATGCGGATGCCGGCGCGCTCGGCGTAATAGTCGACGAACTGCTGGCGAGTGAGCATGCCGGGGGCGTTGCTCGGCTGGCGGCGCATCAGTTGCACCGGCGCCGGGTCGCCCGCCTCGATCCAGTAGGCCAGGCTGTTGCCCAGGTCCATCAGCGGGTCGCCGATGGTGGCCATCTCCCAGTCCAGCACGCCGATGATGCGCATCGGATTGGCGCTGTCGAGGATGACGTTGTCGAAGCGGTAGTCGTTGTGCACGATGCCCGGGTGCGGATGGTCGGTGGGCATCTTCTCGCGCAGCCAGGCGATCACCTGCTCCCAGCGCGGCGCGTCGGGCGTCAGGGCTTTTTCATAGCGGCTGGCCCAGCCTTCGATCTGGCGCTGCACATACCCTTCCGGCTTGCCCAGGTCAGCCAGGCCGCAGGCCTGGTAGTCGACCTGGTGCAGCTCGACCAGGCGATCGATGAAGCTCTTGCACAAGGCTTCGGTGCGGCCAGCATCAAGGTCCAGTTCGGCAGGGATGTCCGAACGCAGGATGATGCCGTTGACCCGTTCCATTACATAGAACTCGCCGCCGATCAGCGATTCGTTGGTGCAGTGCACGTAGGCCTTGGGGCAATAGGGGAAGCCGGCGTTGAGCTGGTTGAGGATGCGAAACTCACGGCCCATGTCGTGGGCCGACTTGGCCTTGTGACCGAACGGTGGGCGACGCAGCACGAATTCACGATCCGGGTAGCTGACCAGGTAGGTCAGGTTGGAGGCGCCGCCGGGGAACTGGCTGATGCTCGGCGTGCCGTCGAGGTCGGGAATGTGATCCTTCAGGTACGGATCGATGACGGCCGCGTCGAGTTCTTCGCCGGGGCGTGCCTGGGTGGACTGGTCGGTGAGCGTCATGCGATTTCCTTATGATCGGTAGCAAGGACTATTGGCTAATCTAATTTCCCGTCAAAGCTGGTACAAGCGTGCCAGACATTTATTGGCCTGGGTGTTGCCGGACGATCAATCGCCCTGATGGATGGGCCTAGCGGCGGGCGAAAAAAAACCGAAGCCCGTCAGGCTTCGGTTTTTCATTGGCGATTCGCCGCGCCGATCAGGATGGGAACAGCTCGCTGAGCTTCATCGACAGCATCATGTCGCCTTCGACGCGCAGCTTGCCACCCATGAAGGCTTGCATGCCGTCGGTTTCACCGCTGACGATGCCCTTGAGGGTCTCGCTGTCCATCACCAGGGTGCAGTTGGCGTCGGCATTCTCGCCTTCCTGGATCTCGCAGGTGCCATCCTTGACCAGCAGGGCGTAGTGCTTGTCTTCATCGGTGATGTTGAAGCCGAACACCAGGTCCAGGCCGGCGGCAGCGGATGGGTTGAATTTTGCCTTCATCGCCTCGACGGCTTTAGCTACATCGCTCATGGTGTATTCCTTGTTAAGTGATATTCGCGTCCGCAAGGACACAACAGACCGGGCTCATCGGTAGGTGACGAGCTCCGGCAACCGCAACAGCCGCACATGGGCTTGGCTGTTGAAGGAAGCCAGGGTGACGTCGCGGCCCCGGAATTTCAGGTGGCTGAGCGACGTGTTGATGATCTGCCAGTTCAGGGTGAACGCCTGAGCCGGCGTGATTCCGCTCACCAGGTGAAGCAGGGCAGCGATGGTACCGCCGGAGGTGAACAGGGCGATGTTGTCGCCGCTGGCGGCGCTGTCGAGCAGCCGTCGCAGACCATCGCCGACCCGGCCGGTGAAGGCCTGCCAGGTTTCCAGGTGTTCATCGTGGGCATGCTCGCCGTCGTGCCAGCGCTGCACCATCAGGGCGAACAGACGTTGGAACTCGCCGCGGTGCTGGGCGCCATTGCGCAGTACATGCAGGGCCTCGGGCTCTTCGGGCAGCAGGGCAGGGAGCAGGGCACGGATCACGCCGTCGGCGTCGAACTCGTTGAAGGCCGCGTCGGTCTCAATGGTCGGGACTGCCTCGCCATGTGCCTGCAGCGCGTCGAGGGCCAGGCGGGCGGTGTCCTGCTGGCGACGCAGGGTGCCGGCCAGGCAACGGTCCAGGCGCACGCCCAGCTGAGCGAGGTGCTCGCCCAGTGCCCGGCTCTGACGCTCACCGACCGGCGAGAGCACGTCGTAGTCAGCGGCACCGAAGGAGGCTTGGCCATGTCGGATCAGGTAGAGATTGCCCACGTTGAAGTCCGGCCCGGTTGGAGGTTGTTGCGAGGTTAGGTTGCCCCAGGCGGGCTGTCAACGAAAAAACATACAAGCGTTTGAAAAGGTCGTTTGAACTGTGTTGCCAGCATTTTCACCGGCTGGCAGCGGCTCTGGCGCCCCGGTATGCTTGCATCCAGTTCGCGCCGTTGCGGCGCTGGTTTATCAAGGAGTCAATGTGGAGTTTCTTGCCGAATACGCAAGCTTTCTCGCCAAAACCGCCACCCTGGTGATCGCCATCCTGGTGGTGCTGTCGGCCATCGCCGGCCTGCGTGGCAAAGGGCGGCGCAAGCCGGGCGGGCAGTTGCAGGTCACCCGTCTCAACGAGTTCTACAAGGAGCTGCGCGAGCGCCTGGAATCGGGCCTGCTCGACAAGACCCAGCTCAAGGCCCTGCGCAAGCAGCAGGCCAAGGCGGAAAAACAGCAGAAGAAAAAGCCCGAGGACAAGCGCCGGGTGTTCGTCCTCGACTTCGACGGTGACATCAAGGCCTCGGCCACCGAGAGCCTGCGCAACGAGATCACCGCGCTGCTGACACTGGCCACCCCGCGTGACGAGGTGGTGCTGCGTCTGGAGAGCGGCGGCGGTATGGTGCACAGCTACGGTCTGGCTTCCTCGCAGCTGGCGCGTATCCGCGAGGCCGGCATCCCGCTGACCATCTGCATCGACAAAGTCGCCGCCAGCGGCGGCTACATGATGGCCTGCATCGGCGAGAAGATCGTCAGTGCACCGTTCGCGGTGCTGGGCTCGATCGGCGTGGTGGCGCAGATGCCCAACGTCAACCGGCTGCTGAAGAAGCACGACATCGATTTCGAAGTGCTCACCGCCGGTGAGTACAAACGCACCCTGACCGTGTTCGGCGAGAATACCGACAAGGGCCGGGAGAAGTTCCAGGAAGACCTGGACATTACCCACCAGCTGTTCAAGGACTTCGTTGCCCGCTACCGTCCGCAGCTTCATATAGACGAAGTGGCGACCGGCGAGGTCTGGCTCGGCATCGCCGCGCTCAATCGCCAGTTGGTCGATGAGCTGGGCACCAGTGACGAGTACCTGAGCCGCAGCGCCCGCGAGGCCAATGTGTTCCACCTGCGCTTCGCCGAGCGCAAGAGCCTGCAGGAGCGCATCGGCGTGGCCGCCAGTGGGGCGGTGGAGAACACCCTGGTAGGCTTGTGGAGCAAACTCGGGCGTCTGCGCTAACACCTTGAACCCCTTGAAGATTTTTTTCTTCAAGGGGGTTGCAAGGTCCATCGAATGCCGACATAATGGCGTCCATCGAAACGCAGCTGACTTGAAAAAGCCCAGCGGTTTCAAGGGGATAGCGAAAGCTGACTCCGACTTTGAGGCCGAGTAGCAAAGTGGTTATGCTCCGGATTGCAAATCCGTCTACGCCGGTTCGATTCCGACCTCGGCCTCCACTATTCGAAACCCCGCAGACCGCAGGTCTGCGGGGTTTTTTAATGCCTGCGAATTATTCGTCGTCCCACTATCTGGGACAAATCGTGGGACACTAAGGAAAGTGTGTGACCACCAGTAAATCCGCGGTGATCTTCTACTGGTTATTCAAGGATGAAACGCAATGAAGAAGCTCAAAGAGCTGGACGCAGCCGCCACCCGTTACCTGAGCAGGTACTCCCGCAAGCAGTTTTTCTCGATTTTCGTTGTGATTACGGCGATCAACTATTGGTGCGCCTACAACGTAGAGGGATACAAATCGATCTGGCTGGCAATGATTGGCGGCTGGTTCTTCGGTATGACCTTCGCGCCGTTCCACGCTAAAAAGGGCCAATCCTGAAGGCAGCTACTGGGTAGTGGTCTTGGGTGGTAGCAAGGGCGGCCAACGTTGGACAGCGAACCGCCTTGATCAGCCGCGTCTGCGCAGCCACTCATCCGCGACGTCCCCCATGGTGGCAGGCGCAGCGCTCTTGATCCAGGCCATGAAGGCGCGGTCGAACTTGAAGGCCTCGCCACATTCATTAACCAGGAACTGTCGGACCTTCTGCGTATTCCGGTAGTGCCTTTCCAGCGGGGTGGTGCGGGTGATCGGCCCAGCGTGCCAGTCGAAGCTCATCTTCATTCCCTTGGATGGCCATGATCCTCGGAGCGTAGCACTGTCTGCGGCTGTGCGGGCGTGCGCTCACCTGATGGTCAGTGCCGTCTATTGAGCCAGGCGGCTTGCCAGAAGCTCGACAAACGCCCGCACCTTGACCGGTCGAAAGCGAGCCGTTGGAAAGACTGCATGGATCTCGCCTCGGGGTAGCGACCATTGCGGCAGCACCTCGATCAGCCGGTCTGCTTGCAGGTCAGGTTCCGCCACATAGTCCGGAAGGACCGATAGCCCGGCCCCGAGCAGCGTGGCTTCGCGCACTGCCAAGGTGGCGTTGAGCGACAGGCTGGCTCTCATCTCAACCGTTTCGCGCTGTGAGGTGTCCTTGGCAAATACCCAGCGGGTTGGTTCTCGCAGCGCCAGGTTCGCCACGATCGGCAACTCGGCCAGCTCCGCTGGGGTCTGCAGTTTGCCTACCCGCGCTTGCCACTGAGGGGCGGCCACCAATCGTTGCGCAAACTGGCCGATTCGTCGGGCCTGCAGATGTTGCTCGGTAATCCAGCCAACGCGAATGGAAAGGTCCAGATCGTTGGCGCCCAGATCCAGGGTTTGGTCGCTGAAATGGGCCTCGACCTTGCACTGCGGATATCGCTGCGAGAATGCGGTGATGGCCGGCACCACGACACCGATGCCGTAATCGAAAGGGGCGGTCAGGCGTAGGGTGCCCGTCGGCTCACTGGCGGCCTCGGACAATTCTTCGAAAGCCTCTTCCGCCTCTTTGAGGATCAGAGCACAGCGGTGGTAGAACTGTTGGCCTGCCTCGGTGGTGCGGACTTTTCGCGTGCTGCGCACCAGCAGTGTGGTGCGGCAGTCGCTTTCCAGCCGCGCTACCTGCTGACTGACCACGGCCTTGGTGATGCCGAGGCGTTCGGCAGCGGCGGTGAAGGAGCCGGTCTCGACCACTGCGGTGAAGTACGCAAGCCTGTTCAGGCTGGAAGCGCCGGTCATTGATAGATCCTCAATGTATGTCTATAGCATACGGTTTGTTTATTTCGTATGTATTTAAATGTCAATGCCTGCGCGGTAGGATTTGAGGCATTCCATTTAAGGCGATCTACTATGAGCAGGACTCTGGTTTACCTCTTCGATCCACTGTGCGGCTGGTGCTACGGCGCAGCTGGACCGCTGCCTCAGGTCCTCGAGTCCACTGGCCTTGCGTTGCGCCTGATACCGACGGGGCTGTTTTCCGGTAGCGGTGCGCGCGTCATGGATGACGACTTTGCGGCCTATGCCTGGAGCAACGACCAGCGTATCGAACGCCTGACCGGGCAAGTCTTCAGTGAACGCTATCGCGACCATGTACTCGCCGACCGTCTTCAGGCGTTCGACAGCGGCCCATCTACCCTGGCGCTCAGTGCAGTGAACCTGACAGCGCCTGAGCGCGAGTTCGAAGCGCTCAAGGCGATCCAGGCGGCGCGCTATGTCGATGGCCTGGACGTGACTCGAGTGGAGACGTTGACCGCTGTCCTGGCAAACCTGGGCTTGGATACCGCCGCCGAGCGCCTGACGCGTCCGGATTCGGCCTTGCTGCAGGTCAACGACGATCGTGTGGGGCAGGGGCGTGCCTTGCTGCGTCGTGTGGGCGGCCAAGGCGTACCGACATTCGTTCTGCAACAAGCGGACGATGCCCTGCAGTTGTTGCCTGCCAGCGCTATCTTTTCAGATCCACGGGCCTTCATTCGCGAGCTGAACGCGGGGGTAAAATCATGAGCAAGGGCAACCTGGACATCATCCGAGCCTCGTACGAAGGCTCAGCCGAACAGAATGGCCAGAATCTGCTGGCGGCGTTGGCTGCGGACGTGACCTGGACCGAGGCGGCCGGCTTTCCTTATGCCGGTACCTATGTCGGCCCCCAGGCGATCATGGAGGGTGTGTTCCATCGCCTGGCCACCGAATGGGATGGCTACCAGGCCAAGGTGCATACCTATGTGGCCGAGGACGACCGAGTTGCCGCCTTTGGCGTTTACTCAGGTACCTATCGCAAGACCGGGAAAGCGATGACCGCAACCTTTGCCCATCTGTACCGTTTGACGAACGGCAAAATTGTCAGCATGGAGCAATACGTCGACAGTGCGCAGGTCAACGCGGCGCTCACCTGAGCCGTTTCACGGTCGCCGTTGGCTTAAGGCGCAGGCCGCCGCAGAGCGGCCTGCGCCGACAGGCAATTACTTGCCCGAAGCGTCCTGCTCGACCACCAGGTCAAGCACATAGACCTGCGACGAGGCGTCGGCCGGCGGGTTCTTCCATTCGTATTGCTTCACGCGCAGCACGGTGCGCACGCCGTCGCGGTGCTCGTAGCCTTCGATGGATTGGTACAGCGGGTGCCAGCTGTCCTGGGTCGCCAGTTGCAGGCCGGCGTCGTCATAGCGACGCTCGCGCACTTGCAGGCACTGGTAGTTGTGGATCAGCGGGTGGCTGCACTTGACGGTCTTGGCGGCCACTTCCAGGAACTTGATCTCGCCCTTGCTGCCATAGCGGGTCTCTGGGGTGGCTTCACCCTGGAATTTCAGCACCGAACCGTCCTGGGTGGTCAGTTGCAGCACCGGCTCCCCGGCATCGTCGGAGAAGGTGGTGCGCAGGTCGCCCTTGAACAGGCGCCCGACCTGGGCGTCCAACTCCATCAGGGGCTTATCGCAGGCCTTCAGGGTCGAGGCCAGTGATTGCACCTTCAATACGCCGTTCTTGTAGGAATAGCCGCCGAACTGGTTGTTGCAGCCGCCATTGATGTTCAGGTTACGCTCGGCGAAGTTCAGGCGCAGCTTGCCCTCGATGCCAGGCGCCATGGCGGCGATGGCCTTGCCCGACGCATCGTTGGCAGCGACCAAGTTCCAGTAGTAGGCCGAGAGTTTGGGCTGGGTTGCGGGAGAGGCGGCAGTAGCAGGCATGGAAGGCGTCCCTTCATGGGAAGTGGAAGCCGGAGCGCACGCCTGGAGCAGGGCGGCGCAGACGGCAACGAGGAGAATATTCTGTTTCATGGTTCGCTCTTTCAGCCTTGAAAAGTGGGGGGCGGCATCCTCGACAGGCGGGATGCGCGCGCCGGTAAACCGGGATATCGAGACCGTTTCAGGATCGCTTCGCGATGTGGACCTTGCCACGCCTGTGAGCGCTATCGGACGGCCTCGGCAGTAACCGATGGCAATGGGACAGCATCGATTCCATTGAGTTTCATCAACGGGGTGGCCTGCAAGTGTTGCCGGATTTTGCAGGAAAGCCAGCGCCCTCTAGACCTGCGGGCCTTTGCAGGGATATCCACTCATTTTCGCGGCCTGCAGCGCACGCTCCCTGGCCAAGGGCGTGAGTGCCCCTGCTGCATAGCCGTTCTTGATGTAAAGAAAATAGTTGCCCTGCAGGTCGTGGAAGATCCGGTAAACATCGGCAGCTCTATGGGGGGTTGGTAGCGTGACTTTATCGACCATCAGTTCGTAGCCGTCGATATCCAAACTGCCCAGCCTGGCCGTGAAGTCTGCCTCTAAGGCTGCGCGCCAGCGATTGCGCTCGTAGGTGCATGCCCAGAAGAGGGCGATCAGTACCAACAGTCCAGCGCACAGAAAGGCGATGTCGGTGAGCAGTTTCAGCATGTCGTTCTTTTGACCTATGGTCCTTCAATACCGGCCGTATGCCACTTTACCAAGTCGCAACGGGAGAGTGCGCATCCGCCGTGGTGTTGATATGCCTGATCGCTCAAGTAGGGGTATGAGAAAGCTTCTTGTCGTTGTCGTGGGCTAGGATTGCACAGACCCCAATCTGCAGAGGCAAACAGCAATGAGCAAATACCGCACCGTCATTGCCACATTGACATCCATCGCACTGGTACTGGCGCCCTGCATATCCTTCGCCGACCCGGGGAATGGCAAGGGGAAATCCCAGCAGAACCATGGCAACCCGGGGGCGGGCAAGCACGATGGTGGTCATGGCGGCCCCGTGATCGACCGTGGCGATGTGCTCGGTATCCTGGGGGGGCACCGTGACTACTGGAGTCCTGGGCCAGCGCTTCCTCCGGGTATCCAGAAGAACCTGGCGCGTGGCAAGCCTCTGCCCCCTGGCATTGCAAAGAAGCTCGATGGCCGGCTGCTGGGCCAACTGCCGCGTTATGACGGTTACGAATGGATGCAGGCGGGTGTCGACCTGATTCTGGTGGCAGTCGCCACGGGGGTGATCTACGAAGTACTCAACGGTGCTTTCGACTAGCGCGCAGGCAAAGAAAAGGCCCGCTGGGGAGGGCGGGCCAAGTGTTTCACGGATGAGTCACTACCTTGGCACGGCAGACGTGAAAATGTTGTCAATTGCCGTGGCTTTCTCGTGATCGGAGCGCCCAAAAAAGAAAACCCGCCTAAAGAGGCGGGTTGAACAGAACGTATCGAAGCCAGGTCAGTCTGCCTGTGCAGATGTCAGAATTTCGTGAAGGCTTGGTCAGTAACCGTTACTGAATTTTTCATCGATCCTGCGCCGTTTCACGGCGTACTGTTTCTGGTTGATGATATCCAGCAGCAGTTGGTTGTCGAGCTCATCCAGTTCTCTTCTTTTCATGCCTGACACATGCGCCCGGGTGACCTGATAATTGATTGACTCGGCCGCGTTGTACCCACTGAACGGGTCCCACAGTACCGAGACAGGCCATAGCAACAGGTTTACGGTGCCGTAGCCGTAGGCACGCCCATAGAATGAGCCACCTCCCGGCAACAGCCCTAACAGCAGTGCACCCACGGGGCTCTTCTCTTCCACGGCCAGGTTGTTGGCCCGGTAATGATCGAGTTCGGCCGTCTGGACGGAATTCAGGCCGCTGGCGCAGCCGGTGATCAGCGTAAGTAGCGCTGCAGTCAGCAGATAGCGATGAAGCATCGTGAGTCCTTACTTGCGGGGGGAATTCATCCTCGCAAGCCATGGGCACGAGGTAATGCCATGCTGCGCCCAGGACGGCAACCCGGCTGTCATCCGAATCATCCGTACTCGTCAGAAATAGCCATGAAAAAACACTCGGCCAGCTCAAGCATGCGCGAGCGCCAACTGGCTGATGACGCACACCGAGCGATCCTCCGCGGGCGTTGCTGCGCTGTAGTCCACCTGGTTGTACACCCCGCCATGGAAGTTGAACGTGCGTCCATACCAGCTTGAGGTCAGCTTCAGTGTGCCCGAGTCTGCTTCGCGTCCGTCATGGATGGCGATGACCTTGGCAGAGCCGTCGGCAGTGACTTCGATACTGATGTCGAAGAGGGCGCCCAAGGGCACGCCAGCCAGCAAGGTGCTGTTGATCGGCGTCACCTGATCGAAGTCCCGGCGAAAGCCGAGGGTGATCCTGCCCTTGTTCCAGAACACCTTGATCGCCGGGCTGTCGTCGTCTTTCACATGCATCTGCGCGATCACCACCTTCTGCGCCGAGTTGACCTGCTCGAGCACCATGCGCTGGTGGCTGAAATGTCGGTTGGCACTGTTCATGGCCCAATAGGTGGCTTCCTTCCACTCGCAGCGAGTGCGATGTGTGCTCTTGCTCGACGCGCCCTTGGTCGGCGCGGTCATGCGTACCGCGCCATTGTCCAGGCGTCTGACCACCTGTGGCAGGGTGGCCAGGGCCTGTGCCCCGGTGACCTCTAGGGCCAGAGGGTCGCTAGCGGATTTGGCGAGCGGTGTGGTGATGATCAGCGTGTCGATGTTCACGGCCATACGGAAACCTCCTGGATAAAAAGATCCTGCACCTATGCGAGCAGTTGAAAGGCGTCGGGTTCAGTGAGCCAGGGAGGTCCGGGCAAAAAAAGCCCGCCAGGGCGGCGGGCGAAGTGCGTTTTTGAAGGGAGAGCCTGTACCTTGCACCTTGTCGGTTAAGCCGAGGTTAAGTGCCGCGAGCATTGACCGCCCGCGCCGATGCGCCTATACAGGCGTGCCGTTGTTACCGGAGCCTGCAATGCACGACGAAGACGATCTGCCCGAACCCGAGCACGATCACCTGCTCGATCCCGAATTCCACGAAGACTACGACCCTGAGGCCGACGCTTACGGGGCGCTGGATGAAGTCGAAGAGGATGAAGAGTCACTCGACGACTTCGACGATGAGGACGACCACCCGGCCTGGCACGACGACTGCGACGATTGATGTCGCCGCCGTCACGCTCAGCGACGGTCGAGGGAGAAGCGCCCGGCGCCGGTGAGGGCCAGCAGCAGCAATCCGCCGACGATAGCGAGGTTCTTCAGGAACTGGGTCATGTTGGCGCTGCGCTCGGGCTCGACCATGTTCCAGAACGGGTGCCCGAGCAGCGCGGTACCCAGCACGAACAGGGCAAACAGCAAGGCCAGCGGGCGGGTGTAGAAGCCCAGGATCAACAGTATGCCGACCAGCAGTTCCATGATCACGGCGACGGCCGCCGCCAGCATGGGCGCGGGCGCGCCCAGGGAGGTCATGTAGCCGACCGTGCCTTCGAAACCGCTCAGTTTGCTCCAGCCGGAGAGCACGAACAGGATCATCAGCAGGATGCGAGCGAGCAGCAGGATGACGTCGCGTTGACCGTCGAGCAGGCTATAGCGCATGGCGGCGCTCCAGTGGACAGGGACAAGTTCCACTCTAGCAGTTGTGTGGCGGTTTTCCGGCGGGCATGAAAAAGGCGCCGCAAGGGCGCCTTGATCGACAGAAGATGGTGCGAGTGGCGGGACTCGAACCCGCAAGGCTCACGCCGACAGATTTTAAGTCTGCTGTGTATACCAATTCCACCACACTCGCACGATAGGCCGGCGCGCTGCATAGCGGCGGGGCCTGGGCAATCAGGCGCGCTTTATAACCCATTGTTATAGAAGCGTCAACTGGCCCTGGGGTTCAGGGTTCGATGCTGCGGGCGATGTCGCGCATGTCGCAGGCCGAGTGGCGCAGGGCATCGACATGCCCGTCCATGGCCTGTGCATCGGCCTCGTGAACCGAGTGACGCAGGAAGCGGGCATGGCCATCCAGGGCCTGGCACAGTTCGTCGAGTTCGCTGGCGTTGCGCACCAGATCATCCTGCAGCCCTTGCATGCGAAAGTTCGAAGTCATGTCGGGTCCTCGTGGGATCGGGGCGGGGCCCACTATAGGCCAATTGACAGCATGCCGCCATTACGCCACTGTTCAGGCATTGGATCCAACGGGTCGTGTCGCCATGTCATCGCGTTCCTCCTATCCAGAGACAGCACGGCGTGTACAGCCGAAGCTGTTCTGGCGGCTGCTGTTCCTGCTTGTCTGCCTGCTGGCGGCATTCCTGTACGCCGGCTTCATGAGCCTGGGCGGCTACCTGCTGATGCTAGGGCTCGACCTGGACCACCCCGAACCTCAACGCTTCCTGGCATTGGGCGGCGGCGTGTCGATCCTGTTACTGGGGCTGTGGCTGTTGAAGGTGGCGATGCCGCGCCGTCTGGTGCCGACGGTGGTGGAGCGTGAGCACTGACGATCGTCGCCTGAAGGACGGTGTCGGCGGGACTTTGGCTACGCTCAATATGTCCTTTCGCGGTGCTTGTGGAGCTTGCATGGTGTCGACAGACCGCCCCACTCATTCGGTAATGCCCGAGGCGCGCTACGAGCAATTGGTCCAGGCCGTGGTGGACTATGCCATCTACATGCTCGACCCGACCGGCCATGTGGTGTCGTGGAACGCGGGTGCGCAGCGAATCAAGGGTTATCGTGCCGATGAGGTGATCGGCCAGCATTTCTCGTTGTTCTTTACCGATCAGGACCGTTCTGAAGGGCGCCCACAACAACTGCTACGCCAGGCCCTGGAAGAAGGCAAGGCGCAGGACGAGGGCTGGCGCGTGCGCAAGGATGGCACGCAGTTCTGGGCGCTGGCGGCGCTGGATGTGATCCGTGATGAGCATGGCGAGGTCATCGGCCTGGCCAAGGTCACCCGCGACATCACCGATCGCCGCGAGTCCGCGCTGCAACTGGACGCCATGCGCGCACAGTTGTTCCAGGCGCAGAAGCTCGAAGCCTTGGGACAACTGACCGGAGGCCTGGCCCACGATTTCAACAACCTGCTGACGATCATCATCAGTTCTGCCCGGCTGGCCTCTGGCAACCAGGATCCGGCACGCGTGCGGCGCCTGCTCGAGCATATTCTCGACGCCGGGCAGCGCGGTACCCAACTTACCCAGCAACTGCTCAGTTTTGCCCGGCATCGGCAACTGAATGTCACCAGCATCGCGCCAGCCCAGGTGATCGACACCACTCGCGGGCTGGCGGAGCACGCGTTGCCCAGGGACATCGAACTGCTGCTGCAGGTGCAGCCGGACCTGCCGCTGATCGAGGTGGACGCCGGGCAGCTGCAGATGGTCCTGCTCAACCTGGTGTTCAATGCCCGCGATGCGATCGCGACGACGGGGCAGATCCACCTGACGGCCGAAAGCGTCCGCCTGGCCGGCGAGGTGGAGGGGCTGCATGGGCGCTTCGTGCGCTTCGATGTGCGTGATGACGGGCAGGGTATCGACCCCCAGGTGTTGCCGCGCATCTTCGAGCCGTTCTTCACTACCAAGGCCTTCGGCAAGGGCACCGGTCTTGGCCTGAGCCAGGCCTATGGTTTCGCTCGTCAGAGTGATGGCGCGATCAGCGTGTCCAGCCGCCCCGGTGAAGGCACCTGCATGAGCTTGTACCTGCCCGCCCGAATGGGCGACGATACCCCATCGAGCGACGGATAGACCATCATGGTAGAGCAACTCAAGCGACTGGCCACCGGCATCGAAGGGCTTGATGCGCTGCTCAAGGGCGGGCTGGTGGTCGGTGCGTCCTACATCGTCCAGGGCCACCCGGGCTCGGGCAAGACCATTCTCGCCAACCAGCTGGCCTGCAACCATGTGCGCGACGGTGGCCGGGTGCTGGTGGCGACCCTGCTCAGCGAGTCTCATGAGCGCTTGTTCCAGTACCTGTCGACGCTGAGCTTCTTCGACCCGGCGCTGGTCGGCGACAGCATCCAGTTCGTCAGCGCCTTCGATACCCTCGAGCAGGATGGCCTGGATGCGGTAGTCAGGCTGTTGCGTCAAGAGATTGCGCGGCAGCAGGCCACCTTGCTGGTCGTCGATGGCCTGCTCAACGCCCGCTCACGGGCGGAAACCAGCCTGGATACCAAGAAGTTCGTCTCCGAGCTGCAGGGGCATGCGGCGTTCGCCGGTTGCACGGTGCTGCTGCTGACCAGTGCCCGGCTTGAGGAGGGCAGTCCCGAGCACACCATGGTCGACGGCGTGATAGAGCTGGGCGAACACCTGGTCGGCAGTACCGCGGTGCGGCATGTCCAGTTGCGCAAGACCCGCGGCAGCGGCGCGCTGTCTGGTCGCCACGAATGCCAGATCGATGAGTCGGGGTTGCAGGTCTATCCGCGCCTTGAAGCGCTCTACAGCCGCCCCAGCCAGCAGGGTGCGCAAACCCTGGCGCGGGTCGCCACCGGGGTCGCCGACCTGGACGGCATGCTCGGTGGCGGGCTGGCCGAAGCCTCGGTGAGCTTGCTGATGGGGCCATCCGGCGTGGGCAAGACGGCTTTGGGCATCGCGTTTCTCGCCGCCTCGACGAGGGCCGCACCGGGTCTGCATTTTGGATTTTACGAGACGCCGGCGCGACTGCGCCTGAAAGCGTCCGCTCTGGGCTACGACTTGCCTGCGCTGGAGCGCGAGGGGGCGGTGCAACTGAGTTGGCAGCCGACCACCGAAGGCCTGCTGGATCAACTCGGCGCGCGCCTGCTGGCGCAGGTCGAGGCATTGGGCGCGCGACGCGTGGTGATCGACAGCCTGGGCGCCTTCGGCCGTTTGGCGCTAGAGCCCGCCCGTCTGAATGCGTTCTTCCGCGCGCTGACCGGCGAGCTGCGTGCCCGTGGCGTCACGGTGCTGCTGACCTGGGAGATGCGCGACATCTTCGGTGCGGAGAT
This sequence comes from Pseudomonas sp. DrBHI1, assembly GCF_002205115.1. Taxonomy (NCBI): domain Bacteria; kingdom Pseudomonadati; phylum Pseudomonadota; class Gammaproteobacteria; order Pseudomonadales; family Pseudomonadaceae; genus Pseudomonas; species Pseudomonas sp. DrBHI1. The sequence goes on along the minus strand of NZ_NIBE01000044.1, from coordinate 22,954 downwards.
CACTGCGCCGGCTCCGGACCTGTCGAGCATCGTCGACAACCTGATCCTCATGCGCTTCGCCGAGCTCGACGCACAACTGCATCGCGCCCTGTCGATCATCAAGGTGCGTGACAGCGACCACGATCCGGCCTTGCAGGCATTGAATCTGGGGCCGACAGGCATCAACCTGGCGCGGGCATTCGATGGCGCCAGCGGCGTGCTCAGTGGCTCGGCGACATCGCCAGGAGACCGCTAATGGGATGAGCAGCATCCTGATCGTCGACGACGAGTACCTGATCGCCGATATCCTGGGATTCGCTCTGGAGGATGAGGGCTACCTGGTGGAAAAGGCCAGCAATGGGCGCAAGGCGCTGGAGGCCTTGAGAGAAAAGCGCGTGGACCTGGTGATCACCGACTACATGATGCCGGTGCTCAATGGCGAGGAACTGTTGAATGCGATTCGTGACGAACTGCTGCTGACGGACCTGCCGGTGATCCTCATGAGCGGTGCCCAGGCCAGCCAGGGCCGGGCCTGCCCCGGAAGGTTCGCGGCGGTGTTCGACAAACCCTTCGACATGGACCGAATGATCGCCACGGTACGCGAACTGCTTGGCGCCTGAGGTTCGCAAGAGGCTCCCCGCATGGGCGGGCAATCGATCAGGCGCATCCGTGCGGCATGATGCGGTTGGCTTGGGGTTACTCGTCGTTGCTTTTTTCCGGCGCCGGGCTGCCGGCCTGGATCCGCTTGTAGATCTCTTCACGGTGCACCTGGACATCCTTCGGTGCATCGATACCGATCCTCACCTGCATCCCCTTGACGCCCAGAATGGTGACTTTGATGTCATCGTCGATGACGATGCTTTCGCCAACCTTGCGTGTGAGTATCAGCATGTATTTCTCCTTGGTGATGTAGAAAACCGCCGAGCCTGATGGTCTGCGGTGGGAGCCTGTCCCTCTTCCCTCTCATTAAAGACGCTTTCGGCGGATAGTAATTCCCCGACAGACAAATTCTGTTATCGATCTTTAGTTGCAGGTGCCAGTGGGGGTGCTACGCATTCCGCTGGCCAAGGTGCTCAGTGGCAAGGATAGGGTGCTTGGGTCCATATGGGAAATTTCTCTGCTCGATGAACTAAATAGTTGGGGTCAATGATCGTTTTGGCGCGCAAGCGCCTGGAGAAAGCGCAGCAGTGACACTTCCTCGAGTTCCAGGCCCTTGCGTGCCCGCGCGCGGGGCAGGTCCGCCAGGCGTCCGAGTTGGAAGTGTTCGAGTACGGCAGGGTGGATGTAGCAGCGTCGGCACACCGCTGGCGTGTTGCCCAGTCGCGCCGCCACCTGGCGGACGGTGTCGGCGACCTGGCGCCTGGCCTCGCTGTCGGGTTCCCAGGCCAGTGGCCGCAGCAGGCTCAGGGCAAGGCTGCTGCCGGCCCAGGTGCGGTAGTCCTTGGCGGTGAAGTCGGCGCCGGTCAGTTGCTGGAGAAACTGGTTGACCTCGGTCGAGCCGATGCCATGGCGCTGGCCCTGTTCGTCCAGGTACTGGAACAAGGCTTGGCCGGGCAATTCCATGCAGCGCTTGACCAGCCCGGCCAGGCGCCGGTCGGTCAGGGTGACGTTGTGCTCGACTCCGCGCTTGCCACGGAACTGAAAGCGAATTTGGCTACCCTTGACCTGCACATGGCGGGTGTTGAGCGTGGTCAGTCCGTAGGAGCGATTGGCGCGCAGGTATTGGCGGTTGCCGATGCGGATCAGCGTACTGTCGAGCAGGCTGATCACCAGCGCCATGACCTTCTCCCGGCCCAGCCCCGGGCAGGCCAGGTGCGCATCCAGTTGCTTGCGCAGCTTCGGCAGCGCTTCGGCGAAGGCCAGCATGCGCCCGTACTTGTGCTGGTCGCGCAGCTCGCGCCATTGCGTGTGGTAGCGGTACTGCTTGCGCCCCCGGGCATCCCGGCCGGTGGCCTGCAGGTGGCCCTGTGGATCGGCACAGATCCACACATCGGTGTAGGCCGGCGGGATCACCAGGGCTGCGATGCGCGCCAGTGTGTCGGCATCGCGGACACGCTGGTTGCTTGCGTCGAAATAATGAAAGCGATCGCGCCAGCGCCGCCGGGTCAAGCCGGGCTGGCTGTCATCGACGTAGTGCAGGGCGGCAGGGAGCGGGCAGTCGGGCATGGGGGCGGTCCATGAAGGGCACTCTTGCTGCAATGGACAGCGCCGGTTGCGTCATTGCTCAGCCCAGCAGCGCTACCGACTTGATCTGCGCCCAGAGGGTCTGGCCCGGCTGCACCGCGAGCTGATCCGCCGAATAGCGGGTGATGCGCGCCAGCAGGGCGTTGCCGGCGGCGTCCAGGCTGACCAGCACATGGGCGGGGTTGTCCGCCGGGCGGCATTCGCGGACTCGCACCGGCAGGCGATTGAGGATGCTCGAGGCGCTGTCGGCGGTCAGTGCCAGGCTGACATCCCGGGCCTGGACCTTGAGCCGCAGGGTGCTGCCCATGTGCAGCCCCGGGTGGGCGATGCGCAAGCGCTGGCCGTCACTGCCGGGCAGGCGTAGCTCGAACAGCTGGTAATGCGGATCGTGACCTACCACCACGCCTTCGAGCACCACGCCGGCATCCTCGCCCTGGGCCAGCGGCAGGTCGAGGCGCGCCAGGGTCTGGCCGATCAGCCCGCTGGCCACGGCCTTGCCCTGTTCGAGCAGGACCAGGTGGTCGGCCAGGCGCGCCACTTCGTCCTGGGCATGGCTGACGTAGATCAGCGGAATGTCCAGTTCGTCGTGCAGGCGTTCCAGGTACGGCAGGATTTCCCGCTTGCGCGCGCTGTCCAGCGCGGCCAGGGGTTCGTCCATCAGCAGCAGCCGTGGGCTGCTGAGCAGGGCTCGGGCGATACCGACCCGCTGCGCCTCGCCACCGGACAGGGTCGCCGGCTTGCGTGCCAGCAGGTGGCCGATGCCCAGCAGTTGGCAGGCCTGCTCCTGGCTGATCTTGCGCGCCTCGGGGGCGATGCGGCGCCAGCCGAACTCGAGGTTGCCGCGCACCGACAGGTGCGGGAACAGGCTGGCCTCCTGGAACACGTACCCTACTGGCCGCTGGTGTGGCGGGATGAAGTGCCCGCGCGCGCTGTCTTCCCAGACCTCGCCATTGACCTCGATGTAGGCGCTGGCGGCCCGCTCCAGGCCGGCCAGGCAACGCAGGCACGAGGTCTTGCCCGAGCCGGAATGGCCGAACAGGGCGCTGATGCCGCGTCCGGGCAGGTTCAGGTCGACGTCCAGGGTGAAGTCGTCACGCGCCAGTTTCAGACGCGCCTGTATCGATGTACTCATGTCAGCTCCAGCCGGCCTTGCTGCGACGGCCTGCATAGAGCATCAGCAGCACCAGGAACGAGAACACCAGCATGGCTCCGGCCAGCCAGTGCGCCTGGCTGTATTCCATGGCTTCGACATGATCGAAGATCTGCACCGAGACCACCCGGGTCTTGTCGGGAATATTGCCGCCGATCATCAGCACCACGCCGAACTCGCCCACGGTGTGGGCGAAGCCAAGAATGCTGGCGGTGATGAAGCCGGGGCGCGCCAGCGGCAGCACCACGTGGATGAAGGTATCCCACGGGCTGGCCCGCAGGGTGGCGGCCACCTCCAGCGGGCGCTGGCCGATGGCGCCGAAGGCGTTCTGCAAGGGCTGCACCACGAAGGGCATGGAGTACACCACCGAGCCGATCACCAGCCCGGTGAAGCTGAACACCACGCTGCCCAGGCCCAGGGCCTGGGTGGCCTGGCCTATCCAGCCATGGGGGCCGAGGGCCAGCAGCAGGTAAAAGCCGATCACGGTCGGTGGCAGCACCAGCGGTAGGGCCACCACCGCGCCGATCGGTCCGCGCAGCCAGGAGCGTGTGCGCGCCAGCCACCAGGCGATGGGCGTGCCCAGCACCAGGAGAATGGCGGTGGTCAGGCTGGCCAGCTTGATGGTCAGCCAGATCGCGCTCAGGTCACCGGCGTCGAGCGGCATCAGAGCTCATAGCCGTAGGACTTGATCACCGCGGCGGCCTTTGGACCCTTTAGGTAGTCGACCAGGGCCTTGGCGGCCGGGTTGTCCTTGCCTTTGTTGAGAATCACCGCGTCCTGGCGGATCGGGTCATGCAGCTCGGCGGGCACGATCCAGGCGGAGCCTTCGCTGACCTTGCCATCCTTGTAGATCTGCGACAGGGCGACGAAGCCCAGCTCGGCATTGCCGGTGGAAACGAACTGGAAGGCCTGGGTGATGTTCTGACCTTCGACGATCTTCGCCTTGGTGGCTTCGGTCAGCTTGAGCTTGTCCAGCACCTGGGTGGCGGCCAGGCCATAGGGCGCGGCCTTGGGGTTGGCAATGGACAGGTGCTTGTATTCGTTCTTCTTCAGCACGTCGCCCTTGGCGTCGACGTAGCCCGGCTTGGCCGACCACAGCGCCAGGGTGCCGATGGCGTAGGTGAAGCGTGAGCCCGCGACGATTTCCTTTTCCTGCTCGAGCTTGGCCGGGGTGCTGTCGTCGGCGGCGAGGAACACTTCGAACGGCGCGCCATTCTTGATTTGTGCGTAGAACTGGCCGGTAGCGCCGTAGGCGGCGACCAGCTTGTGGCCGGTGTCCTTCTCGAAGTCCTTGGCGATGGCCTGGATGGGCGCTGTAAAGTTGGCCGCTACGGCGACATGGACTTCATCGGCCTGGGCGGCGTTGACGGCGATCAGGGTGGCCAGGGCACTTAAGGCCAGGTGGGGCAGACGAATACGCATGTAGACGGCTCCTAGGGGCGGCGGATTATCGTTATGGCTTGAACTATATAGCGATACGCCATCCGTCGGGAAGAGGGTGCCTGAAATTTTCTTGATCTTTTGGTCAGCTTTTTGTTGGCCGCCCGGCAATGGCTCGGGTCAGCTCACCCGCCGGCATGTGACGCCCAAGGCGCAGCGCCTGTCCGGACCACAGGTTGCTGAAATCGGCGTTGCCCTGCGGGTCGGTGATCGCCCGCAGTGGCATCAGCGCGCCGCCGGCCAGCGGGAAGCGCGGGGCGAGGGCGCTCATCGGCCCCAGCTCGCGCATCAGGCGGTTGTTGATGCCACGCGCCGGGCGGCCGGTGAACAGGTTGGTCAGCGCTGTATCGTTGGCGGACGCGCTGTCCAGGGCGCGGCGGTGCGCCGGGGACACCTTGGCCTCTGGGCAGAACAGGTACGCAGTACCGACCTGCACCGCCGAGGCGCCCAGGGCCAGGGCGGCGACCAGGCCGCGATGGTCGCCGACACCACCCGCCGCGATCACCGGCAACTGCACGGCATCCACAACCTGGGGCACCAGGGCGAAGGTGCCGATCTGGCTGTTGATGTCGCTGTCGAGGAACATGCCACGATGGCCGCCGGCCTCGTAGCCCATGGCGATGATCGCGTCGCAGCCATGCTGTTCAAGCCACCGCGCTTCCTCCACCGTGGTGGCGCTGGACAGCACCTTGGCCCCGGCTGCCTTGACCCTTCGCAGCAGCTCGGGCGCCGGTAGGCCGAAGTGGAAACTGACCACCTCCGGGCGCAGTTCCTCCACCAGCTGGCAGCTCTGTTCGTCGAAGGGCGCGCGATTGGACACCGGCGTCGGCGCCTCGAAGTCCGCGCCGACTTCCTCGTAGTAGGGCTTGAGCGCCTGCTTCCAGCGGGCGTCGCGCTCGGGGTCCGGCGGCGGCGGCTGGTGGCAGAAGAAGTTCAGGTTGAGCGGGCCCCGGCAGGCGGCGCGAAAGGCCTCGATCTCGCCGCGCACCTGCTCGGCGGTGAGCATGGCGCAGGGCAGGGCGCCGAGGCCGCCGGCGTTGCCGACGGCAATGGCCATGGCCGAACCGCTGGCGCCGGCCATGGGCGCCTGGAGAATGGGCAGCTCGATACTCAGCAGGTCGAGGATGCGACGGTCTTGCCGGGTGCTCATGGACGACTCCTTGAGTGCGGGGCGTGCTGCGTGGTTACAAGGCCTTGCTGACCTGGATGTCGCTGATCTTGTCGACGTCGTCGCCGTGGATCTTGCGCAGCGCTTGCTGCGCCTGCTCGAGGGAGGCGTCGGGCATCTGGGCGAAGTCCCAGCGGCGCTCGCCGTCGAGCTTGTACTTGATCACATATTTGATGGTCTGGGTCATGCGGCTATCCACGTGTTATCCGAGTTTCGACGACGAGCGACGGACGATCTTGATCTTGTGGCTGAGGGCCGGCTTGCGCGTCACCGAGATCGGGCGAGTGGTCACGGTGTCGATGGTGATGTTCCAGAAGCCAGTGCTCGGCACGGTGATCTTCGCCGGGAAACGCTCGAAGTGGCCGCCGTGGTAGGTGTGGCGCCCGCCATTCTTGAAGCTGCGGAAGTTGGCGTCGTTCATCAGGCGGATGTTGCAGCGCTGGGAGCACTCGATGACGACGATGTCGTCTTCGTTCAGGTGCTCGCGCTGGTGTACGAATTTCATGGGGAGCTCCGCAAGGATTGGTTCAGCAAACGCGAAAGATACCACGATGTGAGGTTACACTTGCGCCCGGGCTGGCCAAGCCAAGGAGATTTCTGCCAGACGTGGGAGCAAAACCGCCTGGATGTGGTCAGAGGATGACTTTGCAGATGCTGGAGACGATGTAGATGAAATGGGTTTTAGCGGCGGTATCGTTGGCCTTGGGGGGCTGTGTCAGCGTAACGGAACTCGAGCAGTCCCACGCGACGCTGGATGTGATCTCCGGCAAGACGCCGCGCGAATATGCCGATTGCGTGAAGCGCAAGCTGGCCGACACGCGTGATCCCTTGCAGGAAGAGGTACGGGGCGATGGCCTGCGCCTGACCGTGCCGCAGAAGGTGTCGGCCGGTGTCGGTCCTGCGGCGCTGCTCGATATCGACAAGCGCGGCAGCGGCAGCGCGATCAAGGTGTATGAACGGCTGAACAACTTCCCGCTGCGCCTGGGTGATGTGCGTACTTCGGCGACCCAGTGCATCTCCGGTTCTTGATCCAGCTCAGTTAATCGGCGATTAGCTGGCGGTTTGCCACTTTCCTTCCCGGTGACGCGTTGTCGCACGTCGGGGATTAGGCCTAGTATTTCTGGGCTTATATCGTTTGAGCCTAAGCTTATAACAAGGAAATGGAGCCTCCGTGATGAAACCCCTGAGCCATGTCGTGATCGGCAGCCTGCTGATCTTGGCCTGGCCCTCGGCGCACGCTGCCGATGGCCAGAAAATCTTCAACCAGGGCGGGCAGAACCCCGCCGCCATGGCCTGCCTGGGCTGTCATGGCCCGGACGGCAAGGGTATCGCCGCCGCCGGCTTTCCCCGTCTCGCCGGCCTGCCTGCCGGCTATCTCAGCAAGCAGTTGCACGACTTTCGCAGCGCCAGCCGCAAGCAGCCAGTGATGGAGCCGCTGGCCAAGGCCCTGGACGATGCCGAAATCGAGGCGGTCAGCACCTATCTGGCCAAGCTGCCTGCCGATGCCGCGGCGGGCACGCGTCGCCAGCAGATCGCCAACGATCCGGTGGCCCGCCTGGCCATCTACGGCGACTGGAGCCGGCTGATCCCCGGTTGCGTGCAGTGTCATGGCCCGGGCGGCAGCGGCGTCGGCGAGCACTTCCCGCCGCTGGCCGGGCAGCCCGCCGCTTACCTGGTGGCGCAACTCAATGCCTGGCGCGATGGCAGCCGCAGCAATGACCCCAACCAGTTGATGGTCAACGTGGCCAAGGCGATGACCGATGCCGAGGTCAAGGCGGTCGCTGACTACTTTGCCCAACCGGCCAGCCAGGAGGTCAAGCCATGAAAGTCCTGATGCCAACCCTGCTGCTGGCCATGGGCACTGCCCAAGCCGCCCCCATCGCCATGGAAGACCAGTCCCAGCTCAAGGTCCCGGGCGTGCAGGCCGCCCCGCAGTTCGTGCCGCCGGCGGAAAGCGCGATCCCGGATAACGCCTTCGGCAAGATGATCCGTGAAGGCCACGCGCTGTTCGTCGATACGCGACGATTGATGCCCGACGCGGTCGGCAACGGCATGAACTGCAGTAACTGCCACCTCGACCAGGGACGTATGCCACATTCCGCGCCATTGTGGGGCGCCTACCCAATGTACCCGGCGTATCGCAAGAAGAACGACAAGGTCAACACCTTCGCCGAGCGCATCCAGGGCTGCTTCACCTTCAGCATGAACGGCAAGCCGCCGGCGGCCGACAGCCCACAGATGACCGCCTTGAGCGTTTACGCCTACTGGCTGTCGACCCAGGCGCCGACAGGCGTGGAAATCGCCGGTCGCGGCTACCCGGAGGTGCCCAGGCCCGAAGGTGGTTATGACTTCAAGCGCGGCAAGCAGGTGTATGACGAGCAATGCGCGATCTGTCACGGTGGCAATGGCGAAGGGCAGAAGGTGGCCGGGGAGTATGTGATGCCGCCGCTGTGGGGCAAGGATTCCTACAATTGGGGCGCCGGCATGCACCGGATCAATACCGCGGCGTCGTTCATCAAGTACAACATGCCATTGGGCAAGCCTGGCAGCCTGAGTGATCAGCAGGCCTGGGACGTGGCCGCGTGGATCAACCGCCATGAGCGACCGCAGGATCCGCGGCTGGTCGAAGGCTCGATCGAGAAGACCCGGCTGAAGTTCCATGCCAACGACGGGGTCAACCTGTATGGGCAGAAGGTCGATGGCGTGCTGATCGGGCAGGGGATCGGCGGCTGAGCCACGGTCATCGCGGGGCATCTTCGAGAGCGGGCCTGCCCCGCGATGACGCTGCCGGTCGCCTGAAATTCACGCCCTGGCGGAACTATCTACACTGGAATATCTCTATGATGGCATCGGCCAGCGCGGGGGGCATTGTAAGGTGAACGCCGCCTGATTAGACTGCGCCGAATTTCGTACGCAAAGCCCTTGTTAAGGACGTATATGATCAAGAAATGCTTGTTCCCGGCAGCCGGTTACGGCACCCGCTTCCTGCCCGCTACCAAAGCCATGCCCAAGGAAATGCTGCCGGTGGTCAACAAGCCACTGATCCAGTATGGCGTTGAAGAAGCGCTGGACGCTGGCCTCAACGAGATCTCCATCGTCACCGGCCGTGGCAAGCGCGCCCTGGAAGACCACTTCGACATCAGCTACGAGCTGGAAAACCAGATCAAGGGTACCGACAAGGAAAAATACCTGGTCGGCATCCGCCGACTGCTCGACGAGTGCTCGTTCTCCTACACTCGCCAGACAGAAATGAAAGGCCTGGGCCACGCGATCCTCACCGGTCGTCCGCTGATCGGCGACGAGCCATTCGCCGTGGTACTGGCCGACGACCTGTGCGTCAACCTCGAAGGTGACGGCGTGCTCAAGCAGATGGTAAAGCTGTACAAGCAGTATCGCTGCACCATCGTGGCGATCATGGAAGTCGACCCGCAGGAAACCAGCAAGTACGGCGTGATCGCCGGTGACCTGATTGGTGACGACCTGTACCGCGTACGCAACATGGTCGAGAAGCCGAAACCCGAAGATGCACCGTCGAACCTGGCGATCATCGGCCGCTACATCATGACCCCGGACATCTTCAAGCTGATCGAGGAAACCGAACCTGGCAAGGGCGGTGAAATTCAGATCACCGACGCATTGATGAAGCAGGCCCAGGACGGCTGTGTGATTGCCTACAAGTTCAAGGGCAAGCGTTTCGACTGCGGTGGCGCCGAAGGTTACATCGAAGCGACCAACTTCTGCTTCGAAAACTTCTACAAGACCGGCAAGGCTTACTGAGTTTCCGGTATTGTGTGAAAAGCCACCTTCGGGTGGCTTTTTTGTTTGCGGCGGCCAACGGCGCTATGCTGGGCGCCTGCCTAGGAGAGTGAATACATGGCCTACGATTTTGATCTGTTCGTGATTGGCGCCGGTTCCGGCGGTGTGCGCGCGGCACGTTTCGCCGCGGGGTTCGGTGCGAAAGTGGCGGTGGCCGAGAGCCGCTACCTCGGCGGCACCTGCGTCAACGTCGGGTGCGTACCGAAGAAGCTGCTGGTGTACGGCGCCCATGTCGCCGACGAACTGGAACAGGCCGCGGGCTTCGGCTGGACCCTGGAAGAGGGGCATTTCGACTGGGGCACGCTGATCGCCAACAAGAACCGCGAGATAGAGCGCCTCAACGGCATCTATCGCAACCTGCTGGTCAACAGTGGCGTGACCTTGCTGCAGGGCCATGCGCGCCTGACCGGCGCCCATGAGGTGGAAGTCGAGGGCCAGCGTTACAGCGCCGCGCATATCCTCATCGCCACCGGCGGCTGGCCGCAGGTGCCGGACATCCCCGGCAAGGAGCTGGCGATCACCTCCAACGAAGCCTTCTACCTCAAGGACCTGCCGCGCCGGGTACTGGTGGTGGGCGGCGGCTACATCGCCGTGGAGTTCGCCGGCATCTTCCAGGGCCTGGGCGCCGACACCACGCTGCTGTACCGCGGCGAGCTGTTCCTGCGTGGCTTCGACGGCTCGGTGCGTACCCACCTGAAGGAAGAGCTGGAGAAGCGCGGCCTGGACCTTGAGTTCAACGCCGACATCCAGCGCATCGACAAGCTCGAGGATGGTAGCCTCAAGGCCACCCTCAAGGACGGTCGCGAGCTGGTCGCCGACTGCATCTTCTACGCCACCGGGCGCCGGCCGATGCTGGATAACCTGGGCCTGGAAAACACCGGCGTCGAACTGGACCCGCGCGGCTTCATCCGCGTCGACGAGCAGTACCAGACCACCGAACCGTCGATCCTGGCCATTGGCGACGTCATCGGCCGTGTGCAGCTCACCCCCGTGGCCCTGGCCGAAGGCATGGCCGTGGCCCGGCGCCTGTTCAAGCCCGAGCAGTACCGCACGGTCGACTACCAGAACATCCCGACTGCGGTATTCAGCCAGCCGCCGATCGGCACCGTGGGCCTGACCGAGGAGCAGGCGCTGGCCGCCGGGCACAAGGTGCAGATCTTCGAGAGCCGCTTCCGCGCGATGAAGCTGACCCTCACCGATATCCAGGAAAAGACCCTGATGAAGCTGGTGGTCGACGCAGAAACCGACAAGGTGCTGGGCTGCCACATGGTCGGGCCGGATGCCGGCGAGATCATCCAGGGCCTGGGGATCGCCCTGAAGGCAGGTGCGACCAAGCAGCAGTTCGACGAGACCATCGGCGTGCACCCGACCGCCGCGGAAGAGTTCGTGACCATGCGCACCGTCACCCGCTGATACGCGTTTATCCCGGATCGCGGGGCAAGCCCGCCCCCACGCCTGAAAACCTTCTGGCGTGGGGGCGGGCTTGCCCCGCGATGCATTTTGCCCCCGCAATCCTTTGCTCAGCCCAATCCCTTCTATTAATAATCCCGCCTTATAGCCAAAACCAATCACCAGCATGAGCTTTGCCAATGAGCCTTCATCGGGACCAGCGGTTAGGATTCTCTCCGTCAACTGATTTCAACCCATGAAGGAGCGTCTCTCATGCCAATCATCAACAGCCAGGTCAAACCGTTCAACGCCACTGCTTTCCACAATGGCGAATTCGTCCAGGTCAGCGAAGCCGACCTGAAAGGCAAGTGGTCCGTCGTGTTCTTCTACCCGGCCGACTTCACCTTTGTCTGCCCGACCGAACTGGGTGACCTTGCTGACAACTACGCTGAGTTCCAGAAACTGGGCGTGGAAATCTACGGTGTGTCCACCGACACCCACTTCACCCACAAAGCCTGGCACGACACCTCGGACACCATCGGCAAGATCAAGTACCCGCTGATCGGTGACCCGACCCACGTCATCTCGCGCAACTTCGACGTGCTGATCGAAGAAGCCGGCCTGGCCGATCGCGGTACCTTCGTGATCAACCCGGAAGGTCAGATCAAGATCGTCGAAATCAACGACGGTGGTGTAGGCCGTGACGCCAGCGAGCTGCTGCGCAAGGTCAAGGCTGCCCAGTACGTTGCCGCTCACCCAGGCGAAGTCTGCCCGGCCAAGTGGAAAGAAGGCGAAGCCACTCTCGCGCCGTCGCTGGACCTGGTCGGCAAGATCTAAGGCAAAGCCTTTGATCATGCGCCAATCGCGGGCGGTAGACGGCCGCCAAAGCTGAAGCAGTTACCGCCCCGTAAAAACGCCCGGGCGATCTCGCCTGGGCGTTTTTGTATCCGAGTTTTGAAAAAGGAATCGCCCGTATGTTGGACGCCACGCTTAAATCGCAACTGAAAACCTACCTGGAGCGGGTCACCCAGCCGATCGAGATCGTTGCCTCCCTCGACGACGGCGCGAAGTCCCGCGAACTGCACGACCTGCTGGTGGAAATCGCCGGCCTGTCGAACCTCATTACCTTCAGCGCGGATGGCAACGACGCCCGTCGTCCTTCGTTCTCGCTGAACCGCCCGGGAGCCGAGATCAGCTTGCGTTTCGCCGGCATCCCCATGGGGCACGAATTCACCTCCCTGGTGCTGGCGCTGCTGCAGGTCGGCGGCCACCCCTCCAAGGCCAGCGCCGAAGTGATCGAGCAGATCCAGGCGCTGGAAGGCGAGTTCACCTTCGAAACCTACTTCTCGCTGTCGTGCCAGAACTGCCCGGACGTGGTCCAGGCGCTGAACCTGATGGCGGTGCTCAACCCCAATGTGCGTCATGTCGCCATCGACGGCGCGCTGTTCCAGGATGAAGTCGAAGCCCGCAAGGTCATGGCGGTGCCGAGCATCTACCTGAACGGCGAAGTGTTCGGCCAGGGCCGCATGGGCCTGGAAGAAATCCTCAGCAAGATCGACACCAATGCTGGCGCTCGCCAGGCCGAGAAGATCAACGCCAAGGATGCCTTCGACGTGCTGGTGGTCGGGGGCGGCCCGGCCGGCGCCGCCGCCGCGATCTACGCCGCGCGCAAAGGCATTCGCACCGGTGTTGCTGCCGAGCGCTTTGGTGGCCAGGTGCTCGACACCCTGGCGATCGAGAACTTCATCTCGGTGCAGGAGACCGAAGGGCCGAAGCTGGCCACGGCCCTGGAAGAGCACGTCAAGCAATACGACGTCGACATCATGAACCTGCAGCGCGGCGAAGCGCTGATCCCGGCCACCGATGGCGGCTTGCACGAAGTACGCCTGGCCGGCGGCGCCTCGCTCAAGGCCAAGACCGTGATCCTCGCCACTGGCGCCCGCTGGCGTGAGATGAACGTGCCGGGTGAGCAGCAATACCGCGCCCGTGGCGTGGCCTACTGCCCGCACTGCGACGGCCCGCTGTTCAAGGGCAAGCGCGTGGCGGTGATCGGCGGTGGCAACTCCGGCGTGGAAGCGGCCATCGACCTGGCCGGCGTCGTCGCCCAGGTGACCCTGATCGAATTCGACAGCCAGCTGCGCGCCGATGCCGTTCTGCAGCGCAAGCTGCACAGCCTGCCGAACGTCAAGGTGATCACCAGCGCGTTGACCACCGAGGTGGTCGGCGATGGCGAAAAGGTCACCGGCCTGCGCTACAAGGACCGCACCACCGACGCGTCGCACGACCTGGCGCTGGAAGGCATCTTCGTGCAGATCGGCCTGCTGCCGAACACCGATTGGCTCAAGGGCACGGTCGAGCTGTCGCCGCGTGGCGAGATCATCGTCGACGCCAAGGGCCAGACCAGCATCCCGGGCGTGTTCGCCGCCGGTGACGTGACCACCGTGCCGTACAAGCAGATCGTCATCGCCGTGGGCGAGGGGGCCAAGGCCTCGCTGGCGGCCTTCGATCACTTGATCCGCACCTCGGCGCCAGCCTGATCGCCAGGCGCCGCACATGAAAACGCCGCCATTCCCTGAGGGATGGCGGCGTTTTCATTGCCGGCGGTAACGCCGCGATCAGGCGCTGCGTTGTTCCATTGCCTGGCACGCTGCAGCGGTGAACAGCACGTCGGTGGAGGAGTTCAGCGCGGTTTCCGCCGAGTCCTGCAGCACGCCGATAATGAAACCGACCGCCACCACTTGCATGGCGATCTCGCTGGGGATGCCGAACAGGCTGCAGGCCAGCGGAATCAGCAGCAGCGAGCCGCCGGCCACGCCTGATGCGCCACAAGCGCAAACCGCCGCCACCACGCTGAGCAGCACCGCGGTCGGTAGGTCCACCGGGATACCCAGGGTGTGCACGGCGGCCAGGGTCAGCACGGTGATGGTGATCGCCGCGCCGGCCATGTTGATGGTCGCGCCCAGCGGGATCGACACCGAATAGGTATCCTCATGCAGGCCGAGTTTTTCCGACAGCGCCAGGTTGACCGGGATGTTGGCCGCCGAGCTGCGGGTGAAGAACGCGGTGATGCCGCTCTCGCGCAGGCACAGCAAGGTCAGCGGGTAGGGGTTGCGGCGGATCTTCCAGAACACGATCAGCGGGTTCATCACCAGCGCCACGAACAGCATGCAGCCGATCAGCACGCCGAGCAGGTGCAGATAGCCGAGCAGCGCGTCCAGGCCCGATTGCGCCAGGGTGGCGCTGACCAGGCCGAAGATACCCAGCGGGGCGAAGCGGATCACCACGCGCACGATCAGGGTCACGCCGTTGGACAGGTCCTCGACCACGGTGCGGGTGGTGTCGTTGGCATGGCGCAGGGCCACGCCCAGGCCGATGGCCCAGGTCAGCACGCCGATGAAGTTGGCGTTGAGCAGCGCGTTGACCGGGTTGTCCACGGCGCTGAGCAGCAGGTTCTGCAACACCTCGCCGATACCGCCGGGGGCGCTCAGCGTGGCGTCGCTGGTGCTCAGTGCCAGGTTGGACGGGAACAGCATGCTCGCCGTCACGGCCACCACCGCTGCGGCGAAGGTGCCCAGCAGGTACAGCCAGAGGATCGGGCGGATGTGGGTTTCCTGGCCATGGCGGTGGTTGGCGATCGAAGCCATCACCAGGATGAACACCAGCACCGGCGCCACGGCCTTCAGGGCGCTGACGAAGACCTTGCCGAGGAACGCCAGGTCGCGGGCCACGGCCGGGGCGAGCAGGGCGAGGAGAATGCCGGCCACCAGGCCGATGCAGATCTGCGTCACCAGGCCGGTGCGGTTGATGAGGCGGAGGATGGGGGTCATGTGCAGCGCAATCCAGTTACGTGAAAGCGCGCGACTTTATCACAGACCCGCAGGGCATATCGTGGCAACGGGCCTGTCCCGCGATCACCGGCCGATCTACCAGTGAAACAACTCCCGCCGCGCGCCCTCGGTGATCGCCAGGATCCCCGGGTGCTTGACCTTGCGCTCTACCGAAATGGCGTAGAACGACTCGTTCACCGCCTCGGTCTGGCCGATCAGCCTCACGCCGTACTGGCGGCAGACCTCCTCGGCGATCACGCTGGGGGCGACGAAGATGCCGCTGCCCGACTGGCCGAAGGCCTGCATCAGCGCGCTGTCGTCGAACTCGCCGACGATGCGCGGCTGCACCTGCTGCTCAGCCAGCCAGCGCAGCAGCCGGCTACGCACCACGGTCTCCTGGCCGGGGATCAGCAACGGTGCGTCGTCCAGGCAGGCGGGGAAGGGCCGGTCGAGGCGATCGGCCAGCGTGGGCGTGGCGAAGAAGCTCAGGCCGCATTCGCCGAGTTTCTGGCTGTAGCCCTTGATGTCCAGGTGGCTGGGCATGGGGCTATCGGAGATCACCAGGTCCAGGCGCTGGATCGCCAGGTCCGCCAGCAACCGTTCGAGCTTGTCCTCGCGGCAGCTGATGCGCAGCACCTCGTCCAGCTCCATGGTCGGCGCCAGCAGGCGGTAGACGATGGACTTGGGCACCACGTCGGCCACTCCCACGCGAAACAGGATCTGCTCCTGCGGCCCGGCCCGCAGCATGGCCTCCAGTTCGCCGCCGATCTGGAACATCTGTTCAGCGTAGACCAGCGCCTGGCGCCCGGTCTCGGTCAGCTCCAGCTGGCGGCCGACGCGCTGGAACAGCTCGAGGTTCCAGGTCTGCTCGAACAGGCTGATCTGACCGCTGATGGTCTGCGGGGTGAGGTTCAACTGCTCGCTGGCGCGGGCGATGCTGCCGGTCTTGGCCACGGCCCAGAAATAGTGGAGCTGGCGGTAGTTGAGCATGGCCTTTCTCGGTTCGGGAAAACCGAAGTATACACGCTGAAAAAACGAATTTTCCGGATGTTTCAGCCTCTCTAGAATGCCATTCCATCAGGCGCATGACGCGCCGCCCGGCATTCGACAAGCGAGGACCCCATGCTACAACTCAAATCCATTGGTACACCGCTGGTGCTGGCACTGGCCCTGCTCGCCATGTCCGGTTGCGACCAGGCCGAGAAATCCGCCCAGCAGATGCTCGACCAGGCCGCCGAAACCGCCAAGCAGGCCATCGACAAGACCAACGACGCCGCCCAGCAGGCCCTGAGCGACGCCATCGGCGGCGATGCCGAGAAGGCCAAGGCCGAAGACGACAAGAAAGACACCCAGGACATCTGAGAGCAGGACTGACCAATGGAATATTTGCTGGAACTCGCCGCAAGCCCCACCGCCTGGGTTGCCCTCGCCACCCTGGTGGCCATGGAGGTCGTGCTTGGCATCGACAACCTGATCTTCATCTCCATCCTCACCAACAAGCTGCCTGAGCAATACCGCTCCAAGGCACGCCGTATCGGTATCAGCATGGCCCTGGTCATGCGCCTGGCGCTGCTCAGTACCGTGGCCTGGATCGTTCAGCTGACGGAGCCTGTGGTCGAGGTGTTCGGCCACACGTTCTCGTGGAAGGACATGATCCTCATCGCCGGTGGCCTGTTCCTGCTGTGGAAGGCGACCAAGGAGATCCATGAAAGCGTCGACCCTCACGGCGCCAAGGAAGAGTCCAAGGTTGGCAGCACCGTGACCATCGGCTTCACCGCGGCGATTTTCCAGATACTGCTGCTGGACATCGTCTTCTCGATCGACAGCATCATCACCGCCGTGGGCATGACCGAGCACCTGCCGATCATGATCATCGCCGTGATCAGCGCCGTCATCGTGATGCTGGTAGCCGCCGACCCGCTGGCCAAGTTCATCAACGACAACCCGACCGTGGTGATGCTGGCCCTGGGCTTCCTGATCATGATCGGCATGACCCTGATCGCCGAAGGTTTCGGCGCACATGTGCCGAAAGGTTATGTGTATGCGGCCATGGCGTTCTCCACGGCGATCGAGATCCTCAACATCCTGGCGCGTCGGGCACGCTTGAAGCGTGAGGCGGCCGAGGGCAACTGAGCCGCAAGCTACAAATGATAATAAGCAAGAGGGAGCCTGGTCTCCCTCTTGTCGTTCATGGCTCGAAGTGTGTAGATGCTGTCAATGAGCCCCGGCATGGCGTCGGACACGGCGCATGGGCTGGGCCTTGGCCAGTGCATGGGGTGGCAGGTGATGAGGGTGGGAATGCCGGCGCACGATGCGCAACACCCCCCAGAGCATGGCCGCCGCAACGCTGAGCCACATGCCGACCAGCATTAGAATTGCCATTGTCAGGCTCATGTGTGCCTCCTTATCTCTGGCGAGCCAGACTCGCCATCCAGACACAGCTTTAGTCTAGCCCGTCGCCTGTGACGTTCCATTGACCGAAGGTCTAGTCCTTGGGTTGTTTTGTTCCAAGCCCGCGCCGGGCTATACCCGCAGGCGCCAGCGTCCTATGATCGGCTTCTTGGTCGGGCGCTGCCTGCCTGACCGCGGAACAAGCGAGTGTCCACGTTGCAAAAGCTCTCCAAGTTTCGGGCCCTGGGCCCACGTCGCCTGCTGGCCGCCTGCCTGGTGGTGGCGACCCTTTCCGGTTGCGCAAGCTCGCCGCCGGCCGCGCTCAAGGGCCTGGCGCAGCGGGTCGAGATCAGCAGCGTGCCGTTCTATCGCGGCAACGCCAACCACAGCGGCTCGATGGCCCTGGCCGCGGTGCTGTCGCAACAGGGCGCGCCGATTACCCCGGGCCTGCTCGACAAGGCGCTGGGCCTGCCCCAGGCCGCCGAATCGCTGGATACCGGCATCCCCCGGGTTGCCCGCGAATATGGCCGGGTGGTGTACCCGCTGGACAAGCACCTGGACGCCTTGCTCGCGCAGGTGGCCGCCGGTTATCCGGTGCTGCTGCGCTACCAGGAAGGTTCGGCCTGGTGGAGCGAGACGCGCTACGCCGTGTTGATCGGCTATGACCGCTACAAGCAGCGGGTGCTGTTGCGTTCGGGCATGCATCGACGGCAGTTGATGGCCTTCGATGATTTCGAATCGGCGTGGGGCAAGGAGGGCAGTTGGGCGGTGCTGCTGCAGTCGCCACGGCAGCTGCCGGCCGAGGTGGATCGCCAGCGCTGGTTGCGGGCGGCGGATGAGCTGGCCCGTTCAGGGCAGGAGATTGCCGCCAGGCAGGCGGTTGCCAGCCTGGGCCAGTGATGGCTTGGCCAGTTGCAGGACGCCGCCTGCAGTTCAAACGTGCCTCTACCGATCGAATGAGAGCATTGTCGCGAAAGGGCTTATTGGATCGCCGTCTCGTGCAGGCAGCGCCACACCACCCCACGGTCGCTGCATTCGAGCAATGCCAGCGACCAGCGTGCCCGTGTCACGTCCTGCGCGCGGTGGGTTTCCTTGTAGCGCACCGCCACATTCACCCCGGCCTGCCACACCACTTGCACATCGCCGACCGTGATCTGCAGCCCGGGACGTGTGCCTGCGGCCCCCTTGAACAACTGCTCGACCTGCTGGCGGCCCACTAGCCTGCCTGTCGTGCCCACCATGCTGAAATCGTCGGCGAACACCGCCATCAGGCCGCCGAGCACCGACTGGGTCTCGGCCGCCGACCGAGTGAAGATCATCTGGATCAGTTCGTGGACGTGATGAATGCTGCGTTCGGCGCGGGCAATCGCGTGTTCAGGCATGGGCGTGGTTCTCCTTGGGCAGTGTGTTCAGTACCAACAATGGCAGCAGCCCCAGCAGCGCGGCCAGAGCAAAGGTCAGGCGATAGGCCGAAGACGCGTCCAGGTCCACCAGCAGCAGGTTGAAGATCATCAGCAGCAAGGCTGCGCCGACGCTGAAGGCCATCTGTCGATTGAGGTTCCACAGTACGCTGGCCTGCTGCATCCGCTCGCCGCTGAAATCGAGCAGCGCGGTCGTCTGGGCGGTGTTGGCGCCGACGCCGCCGCCGATACCCATGAGGCCGTAGGCCGCGACCAGCGCGGCGCTATCCGTCGGCGTGGCGACCCATATCAGCAGGCTGATACCCAGGCTGTGCAGAAGCAGGCCGAGCAGCAGCAGGCGGACGGCACCGACGCGGTTGTACAGGCGGCCGGTCACCAGCATGGCGGCCAAGGCTCCGGTGGCATAGACCAGCATGAACAGGCCGGTGGCCTGGGCGCTCAGTTTCAACACGTCCTGCAGGTAGAAGATGTTCAGCAGGTTGACCCCAGTGAACACACCGGGGATCGCATGGTAGACCTGCATCGAGACCCGCAGACGAGGGCTGCCGAGCAGCTTGAGTTCGACGATGCCGCCGGCTGAGCGTCGGTAGTGGGCGCGGTACAGCAGGGCGCAGGACACGCTGGCCAGCAGGCAGGCGATGGTCAGCGCGAGGCCATGGCCAGCGCCGTACAGCGACAGACCCAGCAGCAGGCAGGCGAGGGTGGCGCTGACCAGCAGCAATCCCTTGAAGTCCGGGCGGGAGGCTGTCGGGCCGGGCGTCTGGTCAATCCAGGCCCAGGCCAGCGCCGCCGTCAGCAGGGCCAGCGGAATGTTGCAGTGGAAGACCCACGGCCAGCGGCCATGGTCGACGATCATCCCGCCGAGGGTCGGCGACAGCGCCGGCGCCAGTAGCGCCACGGCCATCACCAGGGTGGACACGCGGGCGCGCTCCGGGCCCTGGAACCGCTCGAAGGTCAGCGCTTGCCCCACAGGGATCAGCAGGCCACCGGCCATCCCCTGGAGCAGACGCCAGGCGATCAGCGCGGCGAAGCTTGCGGCTTCCCCACAGCCCCAAACTGCCACGCTGAACCCCAGCATCGCGGCGCACAGCAGGCGCCGCGCGCCCCAGTGGTTCGCCAGCCAGGTGCTCACCGGCACGGCCAGGGTCAGCCCGAGCATGTAGGCGTTGCCGACCCAGGCGCTGCTGGCATTGCCAATGGCGAACTGGTCCGTGATCCGCGGCAACGCCACGGTCGGCATGAACAGGTTGATGCAGTCGATGAAGAAGCCCATCAGGAAGATCGTTGCCACGCGATATCGGTACGTCATTGCCACTCCTTTTCGGCGCGCAGCGTAGGTGCCGTGGACTGTCCCCGTCGATATCGCTACCCTTGAAACTCTGTTTGATGGAAGTGAACAATGCCGCGCACGGCCCTCCACACCCAGCTCAACCGGGTGCAGACGTTTCTGGCGGTGGTCGATTTCGGCTCCTTTACCAAGGCGGCGGACTTTCTCGGCATCAGCAAAGCCATGGCCAGCCAGCACGTCAAGGCGCTGGAGCAGGCCCTGGGAGTGACGCTGCTGGCGCGCAGCACCCGTTCCATCGCCCTGACCGAAACCGGCCAAGGTTTCTACGAAGACTTCAAGGTGATCGTCAGCGATGTCGAAGGCGCCTTCGACAGTGTGCTGCGCCGGCACAATGGCGTATCAGGCCGACTGCGCATCAGTACCACCGGGGAGTACGGCGAGCGCTTCATCCTGCCGCTGATCCCGGTGTTCGCCGAGCGCTACCCAGCGTTGTCGATCAGCTACGAGACCGACTCGTCGCTGAGCGACCTGATTGCCGAACGGCTCGACCTGGTGGTGCGCCTCGGTGCCCTGATGGACTCGAACCTGCGCAGTCGCAAGCTGGCTGACTACGATATTCTGCTGGTGGCCTCACCGCCCTTTCTCGCTCGCCATGCCATCACCGAGCCTGCCGACCTTGCGCAGGTACCCTGGATCGCCAATAGCAACCTGCGCAGCCCGACCAGTTGGACCTTGCACGCAACGCGCAGTGGCAGTGCGAGCGTGGTGGGCAAGGCGGTCTACCAGTCCAATGCGTCCCACGCCATCCGGGCGATGGCCTGCGCCGCGCTGGGCGTGGCAGTGCTGCCTGCCTGGCTGGTCGAGGAGGATCTGGACGCCGGCAGGTTGCGGCGCGTGTTGCCGGACTACAGCCTGCCGGCGCAGCCCATCAGCGTCGTCTACCCGAACAGCAGCCATGTGCCGCACAAGACCCGGGTGTTCATCGACTTCCTGTGCGAGCACCTGGGGCGCTAGTTCATGGCTCCAGGCCGATACCGCGCAGGATGACGCCGGTGACGGTCTGCACCGCTTGCTCGAACGCCACGTCGGACAGCGACTCGCCGCCATTGAGCAGGTTGACCTGGTAGCCGAAGTCGGCGTAGTGCTGGGTCGCGGCCCAGATCATGTACAGCAGCGCAGACGGCTCCACCGGCAGGATGCGGCGTTCCTCGACCCAACTGCGGATCTTCGCTTGCTTGAGCTGCGCCCAGGGCACCAGGATTTCGTCCAGGCTGGCGCCGAGCAGCGGGGCGCCGTGGAGCATCTCCTCGGCCCAGATCTTCGAGCCCAGCGGCCTTGAGCGCGAGTGGCCCATCTTGGCGCGGATGTAGCTGGTCAGTACCACCCTGGGGTCGTCGAAGCGCTCGAAGCACAGGGCGTCCTGCTTCCACACATCCAGCAGGTCCTGCAGCACGGCGCGGTACAGCTCGTCCTTGGTGCTGAAGTAGTAGTGCAGGTTGGAGCGCGGCAGTTGCGCCAGCTCGGCGATATCGCCCATGGAGGTGGCGCCGTAGCCCTTGTCGGCGAACACCTGCTC
>NZ_NIBE01000044.1:0-1281 GCF_002205115.1 Pseudomonas sp. DrBHI1 | reverse complement strand
AAGCCTGGCGCAGGCGCTCGACGATCGACTCGGTGCGCTGCCGACGATGCGGGGGCACGCCGACGCGTTGCAGGGCGTAATCCTGCCGGGTTGCGGGCATTTCGTGGTGGAGGAAGGGCCGGTGTCGTTCAACGAGCACTTGCTGGCGCTCCTGGAGGAGGTCGAGGTCAACCGCTGATTGCGGTCCTGGCCCTGGCGGCGTCGGTCACCACCTGCGGGCGGCCGGCGCGCGACACCGCCAGTTTGCGCTGCTCGTATTCCTCCAGGCTCAGGCCCTGACGCTGCAGCGCTTCGAGTTGCAACTGGCGAGTTTCCTCGGCGGTATAGGGGCGCTGCTCGGGATGACTGGCACAGCCGCTCAGCACGGCGATGGCCAGGGCAGCGAGGAGGTGGCGGGCGGTGGTGTTCATCGGGGCGGTTCCGTGAGCCTGGGGTTCGAGGGTGTCGAATCGATGAGCTCAGGTTATTGGCCACGGTGACGCTTTGGAAATTGCTGCGCTCGATAGTGACTATTGAAGGATAAGCATATCCTGCCGCTACGGGCTTGCGCTGTCTGGTCCGTCCTCAGCGCGGCATGTAGCCCAGTTGCCAGGCCCGTGGAATGAACACCGTCACCAGCGCCAGCAGGCAGGCCAGGGCGCAACTGGCCGCCAACGCCTGCAAGCCAAGCCGCTGTTGCAGCCAGGCGCCGAGCGCGGCGCCCAGCAGCATGCCGCTCCAGGGCACCAGTTGCACTCGCCAGCCATCGCGCCGCTCACCCAGCAGCCAACGTCCCAGGCCACGGCCGAAGCGCGACAACGCGCCGGTGACGTAGGTCAGGCCGATCGGCAGGCCGTTCACCTGTTCGACCACGGCATTGAGCATGCCCATGGCCAGGGTGGCTGCGATCAGCGCGGGGAAGGTGATCGACGCCGGCCAGGCCGCGGCGAAGGCCAACAGGGTGGCGACGATCAGCAGCAAGGGCGTGGCGCGCCGGTTTAGGCGCCGGGCCAGCAGGACACCCAGGGTATTGCCCAGCACGAAACCGAGGATCGCCAAGGCCAGACGCAGGATCAGCGCCAGGTCCGCCTGGCTGATGGCCACCGCCAGGCGCGTGGTGTTGCCGCTCATGAACGAGACGAAGTCGCCCAACGCCAGCAGGCCGATGGCATCGGTCATGCCGGCCAGCACCGAAAGCCCGGCCACCAGCCCCAGGCCGACCCGCCCGCGCAAGGCCTGCAGGCGGACGCGGCGTGCACTGTGCAGGGAGGGGGCGGTGGGCAGCATGGGACGGGGCTCCGG
>NZ_NIBE01000043.1:0-4642 GCF_002205115.1 Pseudomonas sp. DrBHI1 | reverse complement strand
GCGGCCTGCTGGTGCTCTGGCGCCGCCGCGCCCTGCTGATCCACCTCCCCGCCCTCGCCTGGGGCCTGGCCGTGGAAGGCCTGCACCTGGAGTGCCCCCTGACCGACTGGGAAAACCACCTGCGCAAAACCGCCGGCGACGCCGGCTACCACGGCGGCTTCGTCGAACACTACATCTGGCCAGTGATCTACCCCGCCGGCTTGACCCCGCAAATCCAGCTGTGGCTGGGCACCGTCGTACTGCTGCTCAACCTCGGCATCTACACCTGCGTGCTCTGGCGCCTAGCGCGTCGCCACCACGAATAACCGCGGGAACGGCAACAACACCCGGCCATCGCTGGCCGGCGGGTAGTCACGCTGCATGGCCTGCAAGTAAAGCTGCAGGAAACTCGCCTGCTCCTGCTCATCCAACCGCGCCAGGTAAGGCCGCAACGCCGAGCCCTTGAACCACTCCACCACCGCTTCGGCGCCGCCGACCAGCGGGTGGTGATAGGTGGTACGCCACACATCCACCCGTGCGCACAGCGGGCTGAGCAGGTCGTAGTAGAACCCGGCGTTGTGCCGCGGCGGCAGGCAGAAATCGGCGAACTTGCCAGCCCAGGGCCCCTGGCTGGCGATCTCGCGCAACTGGCGGTGAGCCGGCTCGTCGAGGTTATCGGGGGTCTGCACGGCCAGGCTGGCGCCCTCGCCCAGTTGCCGCACCAGGTGCGGGTAGAGGCTGGCGTGGTCCGGCACCCACTGCAAAGACGCGTTGGCCAGGATCAGGTCCTGGGGCTCGTGGGCGGTCCAGCTGGCGATCTCGCCAATCTCGCAACGCACCCGTGGAATGCTCAGCCGTGGCCGCTGCCGAGCCTTGTCGATCATGTCCGGATCGCTGTCCAGGGCCAGGACCTGGGCATCGGGACAGCGTTGCAGTAACACCTCGGTGGAGTTGCCCGGGCCGCAGCCCAGGTCCGTGGCATGCCGCGCCGGACGCGCCGGCACGGCGGCCAGCAGATCACGCACGGCGCGGGTGCGTTCATCCTCGAACAACGAATACTGGGTGGCGGACCAGACCATGGGCGACTCCTAGTAGGGCAATTATGTGCAGCATAAGCCATGTCGGCATGCTGCAACGTAAGGATGATCTGACTGGCAAACAAGGTTTTGCCAACAAACGAAAACGGCCGGTCCCTCGAAAGGGACCGGCCGTTGCCAAAGGCACCAGCGCAATCAGTGACGCTTGGCGCTACGGATCTGGTGCACCACGCCCATGGCCACCACGATGGCTGCGGCGATACCGGTGGAAATCACCAGGATCTGGTAGTCAGGCATGAAGGCCATGGTCACCAGGGCCGCCACGATGAACACGATCACCAGGTAGGTCAGCCATGGGAACAGCCACATCTTCAGGCGCACTTCCTTGCCCTCGGCGATCAGCTTGCGGCGCATGCGCAGCTGCGAGAAGGCGATCACCAGGTACACCAGCAGGGCAATCATGCCAGTGGTGTTCATCAGGGTTTCCAGCACGTCCTTTGGCCGCAGGGTGTCACTGAAGTTGATCAGCGCGCAGAACACCGCCACCAGGCACGAGCCGATGATCGCGTTCACCGGGACGCCGGTACCGGTGCGGGTGAACGTGAATAGGCGCGGCGCGTCGCCACGCTGAGCCAGGGAGAACAGCATGCGCGAAGCGGTGTAGTGGCCGGAGATCAGGCAGCTGCTCACCGAGGTGAGCACCACGAAGTTCATCAGCAGCTCGGCATACGGCACGCCCAGCAGTTCCAGGGTACGGCGGTAGGCACCATAGCCGGAGACACCCAGTTGCGGGTCGTTCCACGGCACCAGGCAGACGATCAGGAAGATCGAGCCGACGTAGAACAGGCACACACGCCACACCACCGAGTTGGTCGCCTTGACGATCTGGGTGGCCGGGTCCTTCGCCTCTGAGGCGGCAATGGTGACGATCTCGGCGCCGAGGAAAGCGAACATCACCCCCAGCAAGGCGCCGATCACCGTGGTGATGCCGTTGGGCATGAAGCCTTCGGCGGTCAGGTGGGTAATACCGCGCACTTCACCGAACTGCCAGATGTTCATCACCGCGGCGGTGCACACCACCAGGAAGCAGACGATCGCCACCACCTTGATCAGCGCGAACCAGAACTCGAACTCGCCATAGTGCTTGACGTTGAAGAAGTTGACGGTGATCAGCAGCAGCGTCGTGGCCAGCACGAACACGTTGACGCTCACGTCGGGGAAGAAACCGTGCAGGATCTTGCCCGCCACGTAGGCCTCCCAGGCCATGAGGATCACCCAGTACCACCAGTACAGCCAGCCGATGGTGAAACCGGCCCAGCGGCCAATGGCGCGGTCGGCGTAGGTGGAGAACGAGCCGGTGTCCGGCGAGGAGGTCGCCATTTCGCCGAGCATACGCATGATCAGCACCACCAGGATGCCGCCGGCGAGGTACGCCAGCACAGCGGCCGGGCCGGCGCTGTGGATGACACTGCCGGAACCGACGAACAAGGCGCCGCCGATCACCCCGGCGATGGACATCATCGTCAGGTGGCGCGACTTGAGCGAGGCACTGAGCTTGCTCTCGTGCCCGTCCTTCGCGGTGGTGGATGTGGATGTTGCGTCCATCAGTTATTTACCCCGTGCTTCTTTTTATCCAAGGAAAAACTGTGAAACCCCGATGGTTATCGGTCTCACCTGTACATCAGTGCTACTGCGGGCAGGGAGGTGTGCGCGAGCACACGCAGGCCATCCGTGGCGGCCTGCTTACGCGGCCAGAGGCAACCCTCTGGACGAACTGAACCATGCTGGGGACGGACGAGAGGCGTCCGGCCAGGCGAAAAGAAGGTGCGGGGCAAACCCCGACGGCAAAGCAGCGATGTTGTGATTATTCATGGCGCTGGTACGTGCTGTGTTGGCTATATCTGACACGTAATGTAAAAATGTCGAACACATAGAGCCATGCACAGCGGCATGAAAAACGCACTGCACTGTACAGGCCGCCGATGCAATACACCCGCGATACCCCTGCAGGCGCCTGGCGCCGCGCACACCTGAAGGCCCCCGAATGCTCCAGCTCCATCCGGACTCCTCCACCCCGCTGGTCAACCAGATCATCGACGGACTGCGCGCGCTGATCGACGACCAGACGCTCAAGCCCGGGGCCAAGGTCCCGTCGATCCGGGCGTTCGCCTCGACCTACTCGGTGAGCACCTTCACCGTGGTCGAGGCCTACGACCGGCTGGTGGCCCAGGGCTTGCTGGTAAGCAAGGGCAATGCGGGGTTCTTCGTCAATCGTGCGGCGAACGAGCTACTGGAAAAGCACAACGTCGAGGTCGACACCAGTCGCCCCACCTTCAATTCCGAGTGGTACCTGCAGCAGATCTTCGAGATCCGTCAGTTGCCGTTCAAGCCCGGTTGCGGCTGGCTGCCCAACGACTGGATGTACGAGGAAGGCCTGCGTCGCGGCCTGCGCCAGGTCGCCGGCAGCCCGCTGGAGCTGTCCGGCTACGGCGACCCCCTGGGCCTGCCGGAGCTGCGCGCGCTGACCGCGCAGAACCTGCAGCAGGAACTGTCGATCGTCGCCAACCCGGCGCAGCTGATGCTCACCCACGGCGCCAGCCAGGCTCTGGACCTGGCCGTGCGCACCTTGGTGCGCCCCGGCGACGTGGTGCTGGTGGACGACCCCGGCTACCCCAACCTGATGAGCATCCTGCGCACCCAGGGCGCCACCCTGGTGGGTGTGCCGCGTACCCCGGCGGGCTACGACCTCGACCAGCTCGAGCGCCTGTTGGCCCACCACCGCCCCACGGCGTTCTTCACCCAGCCGCACCTGCACAGCCCGACCTGCTCGCGCACCCCGCTGGCGCAACTGCACCGCCTGCTGCAACTGGCCAGCCAGCATGGCTTCCGGCTGGTGGAGAACAACCTCTACGCCGACATGATCGCCGACCCGCTGCCGTGCCTGGCCAGCCTCGACCACCTGCAGCAGGTGGTGTACGTGGGCAGCTACTCGAAAAGCATCTCGCCCAACGTGCGGGTCGGCTACCTACTGGCGAACCCCGAACTGACCCAGCAACTGCTGCACCTGAAGATGCGCTCAGGCCTGACCACCTCGCAGGTGATGGAGCGGGTGGTGTACGCCGCAATCATCGACGGTCGCTGGCGCAAGCACCTCAAGCGCCTGCGCCAGCGCTTGGCCGAGGCGCATCAGGAAGTGGGGCGGCACCTGCACCGGCTGGGCTTCGAGCTGTTCATCGAATCGGACGAGGGGATGTATATCTGGACCCGCCATCCGGCGATCCCCGACAGCGCCGCGCTGCTGGACGATGCCCTGGAGAAAGGCATCATGCTCGGGCCCGGACAGCTATTCATGGTCGACGCCAAGGCCACCGGGTGGATGCGTTTCAATGTGGCGTTCAGCACCGATCCGGCGATGTGGGAGTTGTTGGAGAAGGTGCTGGTCAAGCATGTTCGCCGGGGCGGGGTGTAACACCCCTACCACCGCAATCGCGGGGCAAGCCCGCTCCCACAGGTTGTATCACAACAGTGGGAGCGGGCTGAGGGTGTCAGAAATTTTGTGTTCGGGCATAACATGAGTAAGAGGTGCATGTATGCCAACCAAAAAGAAACCCTTGCGTGACCTGCCC